>JBBIQF010000448.1:0-5582 GCA_037442445.1 Planctomycetaceae bacterium | reverse complement strand
AATCGCTGGATCCCCGCGTGGCTGCGCAGCGCCGGCTGCGGTTTTTCTGCCACAGCGTGGGCTGGGCCGAGGGGCTGCGGGCCCGCACCCACATGGAGTTCCTCGAAGAGATGCGGGGCTACGGGTTCCCCACCACGCCGCACGTGACCTGCTGGCCAGACCTCCCCAGCGCCGCCTCCCACTGCGAGAGTTTCATCGAGCGGTTGCACGAGCTGGACTTCGAGATCGATGGGTTGGTGCTCAAGGTCAACCGCTTCGACCAGCGCGAGCGCCTGGGGGCCACCTCCAAGGCCCCGCGGTGGGTCATCGCCTACAAGTTCGAGAAATACGAGGCCACCACCCGCGTCAAGGCCATCCGCGTGCAGGTGGGCAAGACGGGCACCATCACTCCCGTGGCGGATCTGGAGCCCGTCGAGGTCGCCGGCACCACCGTCAGCCGGGCCACCCTCCATAATGCCGACGAAATCCGCCGCAAAGACGTGCGTGTCGGCGACGTGGTGGTGGTCGAGAAGGCGGGGAAGATCATCCCGCACGTGGTGCGGGTGGAAAAGCACCTCCGCCAGGCACCGCTGGCCCCGTTCCGCTTCCCCAAGAAATGCCCCCAGTGCCACGCCGACCTGGTCAAGGACGAAGGGGGCGTGTACATCCGCTGCCCCAATCCCGAGTGCCCGGCCCAGATCAAGGAGCGCATCCGCTTCTTCGCCAGCCGCAATGCTATGGATATCGAAGGGCTGGGCGAAAAGCTGGTGGACCAGCTCGTGGACCGCGGCCTGGTGCGCAACTACGGGGACTTGTACCGCCTGACCGCCGAGCAGCTCGTAGACCTGGAGCGGATGGGCAAGAAATCGGCCGAGAACCTCCTCAAGAACATCGCCGAGAGCAAGAACCGGGGCCTGGCCCGGCTGCTGACCGCCTTGGCCATCCGCCACGTGGGAGCGCGGGTGGCGGCCGTGCTGGCCGAGCACTTCGGCTCCATGCAACGCCTCTGCAAAGCCTCGGTCGACCAGCTCAGCCGGGTCCCCGAAATCGGCCCGGTCATCGCCCAAAGCGTGTACGACTACCTCCACAGCGACTACGGCCGGCGGACCATCGAAGACCTCCGCGCGTTGGGTATCCGGATGGAGAGCGAAGCCCCGGCGGCGGTCTCCAAAGCCCTCGAAGGCAAAACCATCGTGGTGACCGGCACCTTGAAGAACTACTCGCGGGCCGAGATCGAAGCCCTCATCGCCCGCCACGGCGGCCGGGCGACCTCCAGCGTCTCCAAGAAAACCGATTTCGTGCTGGCCGGTGCCGATCCGGGGAGCAAACTCGAAAAAGCCAAGGCGCTGGGGGTGCGGGTGCTCAGCGAAGAGGAGTTCGAGAAACTGCTGGCCGCCGCAGCGGGGTGATTGCCCAAGCTGGCCGGCTCGGCCCGGCGGTGGACTTCGCGCTTTCCCCCCGCAGGGGCCCAGCGAACTGCTCGATGCGCCGCGGCGTTGCGTCGCGGCGGCCCGCCCAAGCGGCGGCTTGTGAGGCATGGGGCGGACCGCTAGAATCCGCTCTTTTGCATCCCCGCCATTCGGGAATCTGCGTATGAGCACGGCATCACAGCGAAGGCTGAATATTGCGGTCATCGGAGGCGATGGCACCGGCCCGGAGGTCGCCGCCGAGGGGGTCAAGGTCCTCAAGGCCGTCACCGCTTTGGAGGGTATCGCCTTCTCGTACCAGGAGTTCGACTTCGGCGGCGACCGCTATCTCCGCACGGGCGAAGTGCTCCCCCCAGGGGCATTGGAAGAGTTGGCCCGCTTCGATGCCATCCTGCTTGGGGCCATCGGCCACCCCGATGTGCCCCCCGGCATCCTGGAACGCGGCCTTCTGTTGGCCATGCGGTTCCACTTCGACCAGTACATCAACCTCCGGCCCGTGAAGCTGTTCCCCGGGGTCGAGACACCGCTTAAGGACAAGGGGCCCGACGATATCGACTTCGTCGTGGTCCGCGAGAATACCGAAGACCTGTACGCCGGCATCGGCGGGTTTCTGAAAAAAGGCACCAAAGACGAGGTCGCCACCCAGACCGCCATCTACACCCGCAAAGGCACCGAGCGCTGTATCCGCTGGGCCTTCGAGTACACCCGCAAACGCAACAAGCGCAAACGGCTGACCCTGGTGGCTAAGACCAATGTGCTCACCTACGGCCACGACCTGTGGTGGCGGACGTTCCAGGAGGTGGCCCGCGAGTATCCCGACATCCAGACCGACTACAACCACGTCGATGCCTGCTGCATGTGGATGGTCAAAAACCCCGAATACTACGATGTGATCGTCACCACCAACATGTTCGGCGACATCATCACCGACCTGGCCGGCATCCTCCAGGGCGGCATGGGCGTGGCCGCAGGCGCCAACATCAACCCCGAGCCCGGCGGGGTGAGCATGTTCGAGCCCATGGGCGGTAGCGCCCCCAAGTACACCGGCAAGCACGTGATCAACCCCATTGCCGCCATCAGCGCCTCGGCAATGCTGCTGGAACACACGGGCTACCCCGAGGCGGCCGCCCGGGTGATGAACGCCATCCAGATCGTCACCGGCACGAAGATGAAAAGCCAGGCCGCAGGCAAGATGGGCTACAGCACGCAGGAAGTGGGCGACCTGGTGGTCGAGGCCCTCACGGCGTGAGCCTGCCGCGCGAAGCCACCCGGTCGGCCGTGGAGGGACGCGCTTTGTCGCGTCCGGCCACAACGGAGCGTGGCTCTCCAGGCAAATGTGGTCCTCCATGACCGTCGAGGCCGGTTTTCTGTCTAGGGAGATGAAAGCATGTTTGTGCAGTCGATGGACACATACAATGGGCGTTCGATGAGAGCCACGTGGCTGGCGGCGCTGGCCCTGGCCGTGGTGGTGTTTCGCGTTGCCGGTGCGGCGGAGCCGGCCGTCGTGCTCGATGTCTGGCCCGGCAAGGCGCCGGGGCAGCGCGAAGAACTCAAGGAGCGGCTGCTGGCCGACCCCAAAGGAAAAACCCCGTTCGCCCGGCTGACCGATGTGTCGAATCCTACCCTATCGGTCTATCGGCCTGCCCCTGAGACGGACACCAAAGCAGCCGTCGTTATCTGCCCGGGCGGCGCGTATCAGATTCTGGCCATCGAGCACGAAGGGACCGAGGTTGCGGCCTGGCTCAATTCCATCGGGGTGACAGGCATCATACTGAAGTACCGTGTGCCCGCCCGCAAGGACCAGCCGCGCTATCTGGCACCGCTCCAGGATGCCCAGCGGGCGATGCGGCTGGTGCGTTTCAAGGCAGCCGAGTGGAAGATCGATCCCAAGCGGATCGGCATCTTGGGGTTTTCGGCAGGGGGGCACCTGGCGGCGGCCACCTCGACCAACTTCGATCGGCCGCAGTACGAGCCTATCGACCAGGTGGACACGGTAAGCTGCCGCCCGGATTTTGCTGTGCTGGTGTACCCGGCGTATCTGGCGGAGGGGGCGGGGTTGGCCCCGGAAATCCGAGTGACGCCGCAGACGCCGCCGGTGTTTTTCGCCCATGCGGCCGATGACCGCATCGGTCCGGAGAACAGCATCCGCATGTTCCTGGCCTTGAAGGAGGCGGGGGTGCCTTCCGAACTGCACGTGTTTGCCTCGGGGGGGCATGGGTTCGGTTTGCGGCCATCGGAGCACACCAGCGCCACCTGGCCGCGCCTGTGCGAGGCGTGGATGCGGGCCCGCGGCCTGTTGCCCAAGCGGTGAGCAGCGCCTGTTGTTCACGCGGTGGTCGCGACCTGTTGCACCGCGGCAGGCCTGCACGTCATGCCGGCGCGTGGCCAGCGCTTCCCTTGGCTTATGGCACCGGCCGGCCGAGGGTGCCGGTGGACCGGTTCTCCAGCACGGTCAGGCACGCCTGCCAGGGCACGTTTTTGTGCGGGAAGATGAAGAAATTGCCCATCACGATGTCCAGGTCGCCGTCGCCATCGTAATCGCCCACATCGCCCGCGGCATGGTACGGCAGGGCGGTTTCCAGCGAGTAGCGCTCGAAGCGGCCGGGGGCGACCTGCCGCATCCAGACCATGGTGTCCATGCGTGCCGCATCGGGCCAGGCGGGGTTGAAACCCGGGATGAACGCGCTGGAGACCACGTCCAGGCGCCCATCGCCGTCCAGATCGCCCGGCATCGAGGTCTGCGCACCCGGCAGATGCGTGATGCGATGGTAGGCCCAGGGGAAGGTGCCGCGGTTTTCCAGCCAACTCACGCCGTGATAGGGCCGGGCGATGGCCGGAAACTGGAACGCGTCGCCGTGGTTGAACAGCAAATCCTGCCGGCCGTCGCCGTTGAGGTCCACCAGCACGATCCCTGTCGAACCCCAGCGGGGATGCGGGGCCTTGTAGATGAGCTGCGGCTGGAAGCTGCCCCAGCCCCGGTTGAGCATGGCCAGCACCTCCTCGTGCTCCTGGGCCAATAGGGCCAGAAAATCGGGGTGCCCATCGCCGTCGATATCCACCACAGGCACGTCGATGGTGCCGTTGCGGTAGTCCAGCGGCACGGGATCGAACTGCGGGTGGGCGTAGTCCTTGGTGGTGTTTTCCAGGTACAGGATCATGCCGGTGGCGAGGTTTCCGAACACCGCCACCACCAGGTCCAGGTCGCCATCGCCATCGAAATCGGCGGCCTGAACGTCGTTGACCCGGCCCAGTCCGTCTAGCAGGGTGACGGCCTCGAACTGGCCATCGCCCCGGTTCCGCAGCCACACCACCGAGCCTTTCTGGGTATCGACCGGCCAGAAGTCGCCCAGGTTGGCCACGAGGATATCGTGGCGGCCGTCGCCATCGAGGTCCACCACGTGCATGTGGCTGGGATGGGGGATGCGGGCCAGGACCCGCCCCGGTTGCTGGCGATCCGAGGGGGTCCAAAGCACCACCAACCCGTGCCCCATGTCTGCGATCAGGACCTGCGGCGGCGCGTCATCGCTGAGGCGGACGAACTTGACGCATGAAACGGCCGGCGGGCCGGGGATCGCCTCCAACGTGACCCGGTGCCGGGCAAACTCCAGAGGCGAGGGCGGCGAGCCCAAAGCATCCGAAGGCAAGACCAACTCCTCCGGGGCCCGCGACGACCAGTACTCAATCGCCGCCTTCATGGGCGGGATGCGATCCGGCGGCTGCGGCCGGGGACCCCGCGCATAGCGGTACATCTGCCGGATCTTGGCCGGCCATAAGCGCCGCGGCTCGACGTCGGGCGGGGGAAGGACATGGCAAGTGGAACAGAAGCGGCTGAAGGTGCCCTCCGGGTCCGCCACGAGGCGGTCGGGCTCCGGGTCCAGCGGCGCTTGATCGTCTGCGAAAATCTCTCGCGGAAACTCTTTGGCATACTTGCCGAAAGGGCTGTTGCGGAGCATCTCGGCCACGGGATTGGCGGCGCCCTGCGTGCCGGCGGCCTGGTCGGCGGCAGGCCGTGGCGCGCCGGCGGCAGGCGCGAGCGACGCGACGGCAGCGGAGGTGGAGCATGGCTCGGACGCTGGCGGAGAAAGTGGACCCCCGGCAGGCCGCGCTGATCGTGGTGGATGTGCAGAACGACTTCTGCCACCCGGACGGGGCGGCCGGCAAGCGCGGCAAGGACCT
>JBBIQF010000447.1:3754-5601 GCA_037442445.1 Planctomycetaceae bacterium | reverse complement strand
AAACGCCGGGCCTACTGGCCGCCTGCGGCGGCAAACGCCCGTAAACAGGCGTTGGTCAGCGGTCGAGCCCCACCCGGCCTTCACGGGCTCGGTTCCAAGGCCATTCGGGTCGGCCCCGGCATCGCGCGACTCCCGGGTTCCACGTTCCCCGCGCCCCGTAATCTTGGGGAGCGATTCTGGGATGGATTGCAGGGTACATCCATTGGGTGGGCCGCACTAGACAGTCCGGTGGTCCTGGCGTGGAGTGAAAAGGCGCGCAATCGGTTGCCGCCGGCAGATACGGCAAAGTCCGTCGCCCGAGTTTGCCGATTATTCCGAGGGTGATGGCCCATCGGTCTGCCCGGTGGCGGGGGACCGAACGGGGCCTGGCTTTCCCGCCGCGGCAATCATTCCTGCGCCGGGAGCTTCCATCCTAGACCGGTTCCTTTGCGACAAAGGCTGCCCCGAATGAACGCTGCCCATCTGGTCCGCCCATTTCGGGTGCCACGTATGGCGCTGGTGGTGTTGGCGGGTTTGCTTGCGGCCCTGGGGGGCTGCCAGCCGTTCGACCACTACGACCACACTTTGGACGGGCCTGCCCCTGCGGGCCAGGAGCCGCCTCGGGAGTTGGCCAAAGTCAGTCTGCCGGCCTATCGGATCGAGCCTCCCGACATCCTCCAGATCGAGGTACTCAAGCTGGTGCCCAAGCCGCCGTATCACATCGAGACGGCCGACATGCTGCAGATCCTGGTCCAGGGCACCTTGCCGGACCAGCCGATCGCCGGCTATTACCTGGTGGATGAAGAAGGCCGGGTGCAGCTCGGGCCGTCGTACGGCGCGGTGCGGGTGGCGGGCCTGACCGTGGACGAAGCCCAGCGGGCCATCGACCTCCATCTCCGCCAGATACTTCGGCTGCCAGAAGTGTCGGTGCAGCTTGCCAGGCCGGCCAATGTGCAGCAGGTTACAGGGCAGTACCTTGTGGGCCCCGACGGCACGATCAACCTGCGGCAGTACGGCACGGTGCACGTGGCCGGCAAGACGCTGGCCGAGGCCCGCATGGCGGTCGAGCAACACTTGTCGCAATTCTTCGATACGCCGCGCGTGGCGCTGGACGTGGTGGCGTATAACAGCAAGGTGTATTACATCATCACCTCGGGGGCGGGGCTGGGGGATCACATCGTGCGGGTGCCGGTCACCGGCAACGAGACCGTGCTGGATGCCCTGGCCCAGGTGCAAGGCCTCTCCCAGGTGTCGAGCACGCGGGTCTGGATTGCTCGGCCTGCGCCCCACGGCTTTTACTGCGAGCAGATACTGCCGGTCGATTACGAGGCGATCACACGCGGCGGGGCGACGGCCACCAACTACCAGGTGCTGCCGGGCGACCGCATTTTCGTGGCCGAGGACCAGTCGGTGGCGCTGGCCAACTGGATGGGCAAGCTGTTTGGGCCGGTGGAACGCGTGGCGGGCATGGCCGGGCTGACGGCTTCGACCATCCGGAACTACCAGTTCCTTGGCCGGAGCAATTTCGGCGGGGGCTTTGGCGGGTTCTAATGGTCTTAGGCACAAAACCGACCCCAGTACCAGCGCTGCACGGAGCTGAGAATCAGGAGCGAGTTTGGCCGGGCACAGAGGCCTATTGCGGTTCCTGTTAGCGAGGCTGGCAAAATAGCGCACCTTTGCCCGTGGGCCACTCTTCGGGGAACACACGATGAGCGTTCAACACGGATTGCGATGCCTGGCGTTTGTGGCGGCCCTGGTGATTCTTGGAGACAGCTACCCGGCCGGTGTTCGGGCGTCGGAGGGGCATCACGGGGTGTGGACGAGTGCACCGTGCTGCGTGCCCAACGCCGGGGGATTAGGCTATTTTC
>JBBIQF010000447.1:0-3723 GCA_037442445.1 Planctomycetaceae bacterium | reverse complement strand
GGCCTGCCGAGGGGCGTCTGGATCAGGACCTTCCTCAGGCCGTGGGCCGAACGCCGGTGGCTACGCCCCCTCCTTTAAAGGGCGTGCCGGAAGCGCGTCCCGGCCTGCCGCCGGAATTGCCTGCCCCCCCGATGCCGCCTGCCAAGCCTCCGTTACCTATGGGGGATCAGAGCCAACAGGTGAAACCGCCGGCCCAACCCGCGGAGGGCACGCCGGCTGCGCCGGTTCCCAAGCAACCTCCGGCAGCGCCGCAATCCCCGGCCGCGCCGCAGGCGGGCAAGGAAAAAGCGGCAACTTCGCCCGTGCCCCCGCCCAAGGCGCAAGACCTGCCTGCAACGAAGGCCAAGCCCAAAGCCGAGGCCGAGTTGCAAGAGTCCCCGCCGACAGTGCCGCCGGTCCGGCCGGCCGTGCCATCCACGCCGCCAACGGTTCCCAAGCGCGAGCCGAAAACCACGTGGGAATCGGCCCCGGCAGTCGGCCCTTTGCCCGAGGTGGGCCAGCGAGGCGCCGAGTGGTTGAAGTGGCCGCGTGGGACGACCCCGGCTGCCCGATCGCCGGAAACCCTCGAAGAAAACCATCAGATGGGGTTGGCTGGGTTGGTGGCCGCCCAGCCCCCGGCGCCTAGCGCGCAGCCGGCCGCGCAAGCCATCCGCCAGACGGCCCACTTGGCCCCGGCTAGCGGCCGGGCTATCCCCGCGCTGGAAGGTTTTTGCCCTGTGGAATTGGTCCGCAATGAGCGGTGGGTTGCGGGCGACCCCCGCTATCCGGCAGAGTACCGCGGCCGAATCTACTTCCTTTCCGGACCTGCCCAGCAACAGGAGTTCCTGGCCAATCCCGAGCGCTATGTGCCCTGCCACTCGGGCATCGATCCGGTAACGCTGCTGGAAGGGGCTCCGCGGCCCGGCCAGACCGATTACTGCGCGGTGTACGACGGCCGGCTATACATGTTCTCATCGCCCGACACACTGGCGCGCTTCCGCCAAGACCCCCGCCGCTACGCCAGCCAGCTTGCTCACGGCGGGCGATAACCGTCGGTTTGCCGACGGAAATTTTTGGAGCCGGGCCGCTGTTTTTGGAGCCGGCCCGGGTCAGCTTCCCGCGGCGCCTACCACGTCCAGCACGCCAGCGTGCTCTTGTCCTTGATAAGCAGCCGGTTGCCGGCCACGGCGGGGTGGGCCCATGTGGGTTCGTCGGCGACTTGATAGTCGGCCAGCGGTGCGAAACGGTCGGCCGTGGCCCGAAATACGACCAGGCGGCGCTGGGTGGTCAGGGCCAGCACCGTCTCGCCCGCAGCCAACAAGGCCGCGTTCTCGCCCATGCGCCCATCGCTTGCCCAAAGGGTCTTGCCGCTGGCCAGATCCAGGCACAGGAACTGGCCTTTTTTGCGGTTCGAGAATGCCACCAGGCGCCCTGCCACCGCCACGGGCGAACTCATGTAGAGCGAGGCCTCGGCGTTTTCCCATACCTTCTGGGGCTCCCACCGGCCGCCGGATTGGACCAGGCGGTACGCGGTGGTGGGCTTCGACAATCCCGCGAAGATGACCAACCCACCGGCCACGACCGGCGTGACGATGTTTTGGTCGTAATCGGTCTTGAACGGGATGGACCAGAGCAGTTCTCCCCGAGCCAGCCCAAGGCCGATGCAGGCGTTCTGCGACTGGGTGATAATCTGCTCGACGCCGCCGATGACCGCCACCACGGGCGAGGCATACCCGGGGCCGTCGCCCGTCCACTCCCAGACGGTCTTGCCGGTGGCGGTATCCAGCGCCGTAAAGGCGCCTTCGCCATAGCGCCCCACAAAGGCCAGCAACCGGTCGCGGTGGACCAGGGGCGAGACGGCCATCCCGTAATAGTAGGGCGAAATTCTCTTGAAGCGATCGGAGAATTGGCGCCGCCATAGCAGGTTGCCGTTTTCGGCGTCCCAGCAACTGACGATGCTGTCGATGCCGACGGTGAAGAGCTTGCCGCCTGCCAGCACGGGGGTGGCCTTGGGACCTTTGCCGTGGGCCAAGGCCCAGGGGCTAGGCTCGAAGGGGGCAGGGTAAGTATGGCGCCACAACTGCTGGCCGTCGTCTATCCGAACCGCCCGAACGACTTCCTTCTGTCCTTCGCGCGAGAGCACGAAGACGCGGTCGCCTTGGACCAAGGGCGAGGCATGGCCTTCGCCCACGGCGATGCGCCAATGGCGCTTGAGGCTCTTGGGCCATTCTTTAGGCAGGGTGGCCGTGGGGATCTGGCCATCGCGTGCCGGACCGCGCCAGCCCGGCCAATCGGCCGCCGTGGCCCCCGGCAGGCCGGCTGCCAGGCACGCCACCATCGTTACCACCAATAGCCGAACTCTTTGGAACGCCCTCGAAGCACGCTTGCCGTCGGTTCTCATTGAGCTATCCCCTTGGCTCGGAATCCGCTGGGCACACATCCGGAAACCAATCGTTGAGCGTACGATAGCCCAGACGCATTGCCCGCGCCAATGGAGGCCAATGGGACTTCGCCATGCGCGTTCGTAAACCCCTGGCGCAGGGCGGACTTCCGGTGGGCTGGTCCTCCGCCGCAGGCTATTTGGGGGTACAATACCAGCACTGGGTGGGGCATATCTCGGGGGTGACGATCTCTTGTGCGACCGGTTTCTTGAAAAGGCCCATAGGCTCGATTACCATTGAGGGATGCGCCGACCTACCCCGCGGTGCTGGCCGTGTGGAAGAACGTGTCGTTGTATTCGCCCGCAGGGGCCTCGCATCGCAGCTTGCCGCCAGGAGTCGCAGTGATGGTTCGGAGATTCGCGTTTCTTGCCGGAATGTTGGTTTGGTCCCTTTCCAGCGTGCTGCCGGGCTATTGCCAGGATCCGGTGGTGGGGGAGACCTTCGGCCGGGGCGTCCACGCCTACTACGCGGGCGATTATTACCGCGCCTACGACTTGATCAGTGCCGCGATCCGTGGCGGCACGACCGACCCGCGGGCGTGGTACTTCCGCGGGCTGGTATATCTCCGGCTGGGACGTGAGGACGAAGCCAAGCAAGACTTTGCCGAGGGGGCCAAGCGCGAATTGACCGATGTGGAACGCACCTTCTACATCAGCCGATCGCTGGAACGGGTGCAAGGCAAAGATCGGGCGCTATTGGAGCAGTACCGCACCGAGGCACGTATGCTGGCCATGCAGCGTGCCGAGGAACAGCGCAAGGCCCGCTACGAACAAATCCGCCGCGAGGAATCCCGCGTGCTCTTGGGCGGACAACCGCAGGCCCCCGGCACTCCGGGAAGCGAGGTTCCCTTCGGCACGCCCCCTGCCAAGGCGCCTGGCGCAAAGGGGGAGCCCGGCCAGGCGGCGACCGAGCCCTTCGAGGTGGACGCAGCCCCTGCGAAGGCCCCCACGATGCCGGAAGTGGACCCCTTTGCTCCGGTCCCGGATGTCGAAGCCAAGCCAGGTGCCAAGGCAGCCGGCCCCGGCACGATGCCGGCAGAAAAGCCCGCGGCGGAGGAAGAGGAGCCGTTCGGTGCTCCGGCGCCTGCGGTACCCAAGCCGGCTACGAAGAAGCCAGCGGCCAAAGCCCCTGCGGCGGAGGAAGAGGAGCCGTTCGGTGCTCCATTGCCGGCGGTGCCCAAGCCGGCTACAAAGAAACCCGCGGCCAAGGCTCCTGCGGCGGAGGAAGAGGAGCCGTTCGGCGCTCCACTGCCGGCGGTGCCCAAGCCGGCTACAAAGAAACCCGCGGCCAAGGCTCCTGCGGC
>JBBIQF010000446.1:0-5625 GCA_037442445.1 Planctomycetaceae bacterium | reverse complement strand
GGTGGGCGACCAGGGCGAGGTCAAACTCATCGACTTCGCCTTGGCGCTGCGGAAGCCCGGCTTTTTCGCTAGACTATTGCGCCTGCCCGGGAGGCGCAAGGGGACGCGGACGTACATGTCCCCAGAACAGATTACTGGCAAACCCCTCGATGAGCGGTCCGACTTGTACAGTCTGGCATGTACCTTGTATGAATTGATAACGGGAAGCCCGCCTTTTGTGGCCAGTGATCCCAACGAATTGCTCGCCAAGCATTTGAGGGCGGCTCCCCCGCCGCTGGAAACGATCCAGCCCGCGGTAACCCCCGAGTTTGCGCAGTTGATTCGCTGGGCCATGGCCAAGGATCCCGCGGCCCGGCCCCAGTCGAGTTGGGAGTTTTGCCAGCGCCTGCGACAGGTGAGCGTATTTCGCACAGGCACCGCACCGCTGGCCCATGGTCCCTGAAGGCCAAAGTATCCCCACCCCGCCCGATTAGCCGACAAGAAGAAAGCCTGCGGGTCGGGCCGCACGAACGAAGTGCGCCGGGCCCTATCGGCCAGGCGTAGAGCCGCCACGGTTTCGCTGCCTACCCCTGTTTACAGGACCGGTACGGTTTTTCCAGAATTCGCAAACCGCCCAGGTGCCGCACCCATGGCAACCGGTGAATATCGCCTATCCTTCGAGCGCCCCATCTACGAACTCGAAGAGCGGCTCGAAAAGCTCCGCAAGAACGTCAACCAGACGCCCGAGGTCCGCAACGAGATCCGGGCCCTGTTGCGGGAGCTGACCGAGACCAAAAAGCGGATTTTCAGCAATCTGAAGCCGTGGGAGGCGGTCGAGGTCGCCCGCCACCAGGACCGCCCGCAGACGAGCGACTATCTGGAACTGGTCTTCGACGAGTTCGTCGAGCTGCACGGCGACAAGTTCTTCGGCGACGATAAGGCCATCCGCACGGGCTTCGCGCGCCTGGATGCCTACAAGGTGATGGTCGTGGGGCACCAGAAGGGCAAGACGTACAAGGAGCGGACCGCCTGCTACTTCGGCTGCGCCCATCCCGAGGGCTACCGCAAGGCGATGGCCAAGATGCGGCTGGCGGCCAAGTTTCGCCTGCCCGTGATCTGCTTCATCGACACTCCGGGGGCCTACCCGGGCATCGGGGCCGAGGAGCGGGGGCAGGCCCAGGTGATCGCCCAGTCGATGTTCGAGATGTCCCGCCTCCGCACGCCGATCATCTGCGTGGTGATTGGCGAAGGAGGCTCCGGCGGGGCATTGGGGATCGGCGTGGGCGACCGGATCGCCGTGCTGGAACACGCTTACTATTCGGTGATCAGCCCCGAGGGATGCGCGGGCATCCTCTGGAAGAGCCACACTTTCAAAGAACAGGCGGCCGAGGCCCTGAAGATGACCGCCCGCGACCTTTTGGCGCTAGGCATCATCGACGCGGTGATCCCCGAGCCGCTGGGCGGGGCCCATCGCGACCATCACTTGATGGCCAGCCGGTTGAAGCTCTACCTGCGGAGCAACCTCCGGGAACTGCTGGCCATCCCGCTGGATCAGCTTCTGGAAAGCCGCTACCAGAAGTTCCGCCGCATGGGCGTGTTCCTCGAAGGCGGGCGCTTGGTCGGCACACCGCTTGTCCGGCCGGAGGCCTCGCCCCCTGCCGAGGCCGCAGCCACGCTGCCCGAGGCCGCCCCTTCTGATGCCCAACCACCGGCTGCGGCGGAGGTGCCGCTGGCCGCGCCGGCCGGCGACTCGAGGTAGCCCGCCTTGGGCCCGTTTGCGATCGGGGCCTCTCTGCGGCGCCGCGCGCCGGACTCTTTGGCCATCGCTTGCCGACGACGAGGCCGCTGATGACCAGCCGCCGTGTTCATCTCGGCGGTCGAAGGCCGTCCCCGCGAAGCACGCCTAGCGCGTGGCAATAGGGCGGCTGAGCGTGCGGGGCCGGCTGTTGGGTCGCCGCCTGGCGATGTACCCGGGTCAAGCCCGAGCACCGTAAAGAGGCCGTGCAAAGGGCCAGTACCCAACGTCCGATAATGTTTCTTATGTTCGGCCGGGGGCCCCGAAATTCCCGAACAATTCGGGCCCTCCGGCTGGCCCGGCGCCACTTGCCGAACCCGGCTTGGGTGCCGGCCACGGGGCCGGCAACTCGCCGGGCAACTCGATCCTCGGCAACCCGCTGCTCCCCTGGCCGGGCCGCGCGGGCCCGGCATCCGGCAAGCCGCCGGCCGGCGCCGCCGGCGCATTGAGCTTCTGGTCCAGCTCGTCCAAGTACTTGCCCACCAGGGCACGGGCCTTCTCCGGCATCAGGGGTTTCCCCTGCCGAATCAACAGGCTCACCGCCCGCCCCGAACGCGTCCGCATCACCGACTGCCGTGCCGGCTCCGAAAGGGTCACCACAAAAAACGTGATCACCACGCACAACGCCACCCCCTTGGCAAATCCGAAAAGGCCCCCGATCTGGTGGTCGAACTCCTTGAGCTTCAGCCGGTCGATGGCGCCGGCCACCAACCGGAACACGAGCCAGATCGCCAGCGAGGTGGCAAGATACAGAATCAGCATGGCGGCAAACGGGGCCCAATCCTGGTCGCTCAGGTACGGGGCCAAAACGCCGCTGAAGCGCAGCGCCACGATCGCACTGGCCACCAGCGAGGCCAACGACGCCAGTTGCCACGCCATGCCCTTCCATGCGCCGAAGATCGTGGCCAGCGCAAGCACCGCCAGCATGAAGATGTCGTACGGCTGAATGCCAAGGTTTTCCACGGGCGGACTCCTCGTTTGCTTCGGGCCCGGGAGCAGAGCACAGGGCGGCCAAGTATACCCGCGGCCGGCGGCGGCGAACAGGCGAGAAACTGCTCTTGCACCCGCCTGCCGGTTCCGTGTACAAGATGCCGCCACACCGGGGGCGGTACTGCGCGCCAGCGGCCGCCGCCGGACGGTCTCCGTACGCTCGAATCGTCTATCGGGTCGCAAACATCATGGCCGGCTTCAAGACGCACATTGCCACGAGCACGCTGGTCGGGCTGGGTTACGGCGCCGGGGCGTACGCGCTTTACGGCGTGCCGGTGCCCAGTTGCATCCTGGCTGGTGGCTTGTGCGCCGTCGCGGGTATGCTGCCGGACCTCGACAGCGGCGAAGGCCGCCCCTTGCGCGAAAGCCTGTCCTTTGCCGCGGCCGTGATCGCCACCATGCTGGTCGACCGCTTCCAGCGCCTGGGCCTGGCCATGGAAACCATCGTGCTGGCGGCCGTGGGGGTGTATCTGCTCGTGAGGTTCGGCCTGGCCGAACTGCTCAAACGCTACACCGTGCACCGCGGCATGTTCCATAGCCTGCCCGCCGCCGTGATCTTCGGCGAGATCGCCTTCTTGCTTTCCTCGGGCGAGGTGCCGCTGCGGTGCTACAAGGCCGGCGCCGTCGGGCTGGGCTACCTCACGCACCTGGTGCTCGATGAGCTTTTCAGCCTCCATTATGTCCGCGGCCGAATGACCGCAAAGCGCTCCTTCGGCACCGCCCTGAAGCTCTTCACCACGCGCCGGTTATGGCCCAATGTCTCCACATACGCCAAGCTGGCCGTGCTGGCGTTCCTGGTGCTCAAAGAGCCCGGATGGATGGACCGCGTGTACCAGGAGCGTTTGCAGGCCCAAGCCCAGCGGCTTGTGGGCGGTTTGCAGCAGATGCTTACCTCGATGGAAGCCGGGCGCAGACCGCAAGCCCAGGCGCCGGCTCCGCAACCGGCCAGCGCGCCCGGCCCAGGCCCAGAGCGTGCCGGCCCAGAGGCCCAAATCGGGCAGCGGCCTTTGGAGCGGTATTAGCAAGCGGCCACCGCGGCCCTGCAATCCCCCGCCCCGGCCCCCCCCTGCCCTTGTGCACTGCGACCCGCGGCCCCCAAAGGCGCCCTAGGTGCGGCCCAACTCGCGGCTGTCCAGGATCAGCGTCACGGGACCGTCGTTGACCAGTTCCACTTCCATATGCTCGCGGAAGCGGCCTGTGGCCACCGGGATGCCTTCGGCCTCGACTGCCGCCACAAACGCCTGGTAGAGTTCCACAGCCACCTCCGGCGGGGCCGCATCGGTAAAGCTGGGGCGCCGGCCCTTGCGGCAGTCGGCCAAGAGGGTGAACTGGCTGACGACCAGCATGGCGCCATCCACCTCGGCCAGCGACCGGTTCATCTTTCCCTGGTCGTCCTCGAAGATTCGCAGGCCGGCCACCTTGGCCGCCAGCGTTTGGGCATCGGCCGGGCCGTCGCCCGCCGCCACCCCCAAGAGCACGACCATGCCGCGGCCGATCTGGCCCACCACCTGGCCATCGACCATCACCCGCGCGCGGCTGACGCGTTGAATGCAGGCTTTCATGCTGCCAGCTTATGGGCATCCCCGACCCGCGGCAAGGGCCACACCCCTGCGCCGCGGGACATGGCGCGGCTAACCGCCACCGGTAGAATCACGGGCGTGCCTGCCGTGGCAGGTGGCCGTTCCCGGCCATGGCAGAAGGCAGAGCGATGGGCTGCGGTGCGCCATGAATCGACCTAGAATCGCGTTGACCCTCGGCGACCCGGCAGGCATCGGGCCGGAGATCGTAGCGGCGGCCTGGGCCCAGCCCGAAGTGCATGCCTGGTGCCGGCCCTTGGCCGTGGGCCCCCCTTCGCTGCTCCGCCGCGCTGTGGCCCTGCGCCAAACCGGCGCCGAGGTGCTCGAGGTCGATGCCCCCGAGATGGCCGAACCCACCCCCCGCCTCATCCCTTGCCTGCCGTGCGGTCCGGCAGGCGTGGACGAGGTGCCGGCCGGCACGGTCGATGCCCGGGCCGGCCAGGCCGCCTACGAGGCCGTGGTCCAAGCCGCCCGGCTGGCCCTCGCAGGCCGCATCGACGCCCTGGTGACCGCCCCGCTGCACAAAGAGGCGCTGCACCGGGCCGGCCACCACTACCCGGGCCACACCGAACTGTTGGCCGAACTGTGCGGTGCCCGCGACTTCGCGATGATGCTCTACCTGGGACCGGGCGAGCCGCTCCGCGGGCCGGCGGGCCTGGCCGTGGTCCATGTTACCCTCCACATGGCCTTGCGCCAGGTTTTCGCGGCGTTGACGGAACACGAGGTGCTGGTCAAGTGCCGGCTGGCCCACCAGTTCATGGCCTCGCTGGTGGACCGCGCGCCCCGCATCGGCATCTGCGCCTTGAATCCCCACGCGGGCGAAGGGGGATTGTTCGGGGACGAAGAGCAGCGGGTCATCGCCCCGGCCGTGCGCCGCGCCCAGGCCGAGGGGCTGTGTGCGGAAGGCCCGCTGCCGGCCGACACTCTGTTGGTGCGGGCCCGCGATGGCGACTTCGACGCCGTGGTCGCCATGTACCACGACCAGGGACACATCGCCCTGAAACTCTTGGGCATGCACCGGGCGGTCAACGTGACCGTGGGATTGCCCATCGTGCGGACCAGTGTGGCCCACGGCACGGCCTTCGACCGGGCCTGGCAAGGGCGGGCCGATGCCCGAAGCATGGTCGAGGCGATCCGCGTGGCGGCCCGACTTGCCGGAAAGCCGCCGGCGGACCGCCAGGCGTAGGGGGCGTGCTTGCACGCGGGCAGACCCGGCGGAGGGCGAATGACGAAAGGCAAATGACGAATGACGAATGACCAATGACCAAGCACCAATGACCAGTC
>JBBIQF010000445.1:0-5625 GCA_037442445.1 Planctomycetaceae bacterium | reverse complement strand
CCCAAAAGCACCAGGACCACGCCGACGATGAATACCTGGTGCTTTTGGGCATCGAGTTCCGCATGATGGACTCGTTCGTGCTGACGCCCCGGGCGACCAAGCTCTTGGCCCAACAGACCAACCACCCGGTGGCCACGGCCACCAATACGCTCGATGCGCTGACCGGGGCCGAGACGCGCTTGCCGCCCAAGGTGTTCAAGCCCCAGGAATGGGTGGGCTGGCTGATGATTTCGGTGGGCAGCGTGCTCATCCTGCACAGCATGACGATGTCGAAGCCCGCGTAGGCATTCGCGGCCGGGTGGCATCCTCGTGGCCTTTGGCGGCCCGGAAACCGCCGCCCGCCGCCGCACCGACTCAAACCCCCGAAAGACGGCAAGCGTGACCGAACCGAAAAATCACCCCGAAACCGAAGCCCACTGGTTTTCCACGGACCAAAGCCGCCATTGCCCCCGCGCTTGGCGGCCGAGGGGAGCATGGCGTCCAGGCCGCCCGGGGGCCGCCGTTGGGTGGGCTGCTCTGGTGGTGCTCGGAGTGGTCGGCCTGGCCACTCTGGCCGCAGGGGCAGATCCCGGCCCCAGCCCCGCGGCGTCGAGCCCCGCACCAGCCCGGACGGAGCCAGGCGAAAGACCTCCGGTTGCGGAGAACAAGGCCGCTCAAGCCGTAGCCTCCCCCGCCAGCCCCGGCCAGCAGCCCGGTGCCGGCGCAGCGGCGCCGGCGGGCTCCCAGGGCCGGTTGAAGCTCCGCGAAGGGGCCTGGCTGGTGGATCAAGTGGGGTACTTTCGGATTGTGGGCGACCGGTGGGTTTTCGTGATCGAGCCGGCCGGCCAAGCGCCCGCGCGGGCCCGACCTCATCACCCAGGTGGACCCCGCAACCTGGAGCGGATCGCCCGGGCGGTGGCCAGCTATCCCCGGCGCTTGCGCTGGAAGGTGACGGCCTCGGTTACCGAGTTCCAGGGGAATCACTTCATACTGGTCGAGACGGCGGTGGTGAAGTCGGAGGACCGGGAACCGGGGGAAACCGAGGCTTCCCACCCCGTAAGGGGGACCGGAAGCGAAAAAACGCGCTCGGAGGAATCGCCAGTCGGGCCGGGGGAAGGTAAACTGTGAAATCGGCTGGAGGTTCCTCCGCGGAACGGCTCCCCTTATTGACGCCCGTCTCGGTGGACCTATCATGGGGGAACATGTGTCGCGCTGGTGGGCGGTATCGCGCGGTCGTCGCGGGCCCGTCGGACCGCCGGTGGACATGCAGCGAGGCAAGGTAGGGATTTCCCGGCCGAAGATTGAGGTATCGCCCGAGGAGTTTTCGAGATGGCTACTTATCGGCGCCTGGTGATCAACGAGGTCGGCGATGTTACCGTAGTCCACTTCCGCGACCAGAAGATCATCGAGGACTTGCGGATCCAGGAACTGGGGCAGGAGCTGTTTCAATTGGTCGAGACCGAGAATCGCAAGAAGCTGGTGCTGAACTTCTCCTCCGTCGATTTCCTATCCAGCGCGGCGTTGGGGGTACTCATCAAGCTGGACAAGAAGGTCAAGGCCAAGCAGGGCCGGTTGGCGCTATGCTGCATCCGGCCGGAAATCTTCGAGGTGTTCAAGATCACCAACCTCAACCGCGTGTTCATCATCAAATCGGACGAAAGCGACGCCCTGGCCGCCATCTGAGCCGCCCCCACCCGCTCGACCGATTGTACTTTGGCCATGAGCGATGAGACTTGGGTCTGGCAATGCGAGCGCGTGATCCCCAGCCAGGCGGGAGCGGGCCAATGCGTCGAAGACGAGATCGTCCGTGAATTGGAACGTCTTCAGTGGCCGGCCCGCGATGTCTTCTCGATCCGCCTGGCCCTGGAGGAAGCCCTCGTCAACGCCATCAAGCACGGCAATCACTTCGATGCCACCAAGCACGTGCGCATCCAGTGCTTCCTTTCCCCCACCCTGCTGCGGATCTCCATCGCCGACGAAGGCGAAGGGTTCAATCCGGCCGACATCCCGGATCCCACCGACCCTGCGAATCTGGATCGCCCCTCTGGCCGCGGCATCATGCTCATGCGGAGCTTCATGTCGCGCGTGGAGTTCAACGAACGCGGCAACCAGGTAACCCTCGAAAAAGGCCGCTCGCCTCCCGACCCCGCCCCCGAGGCCGCCGGCGAGACCTGAATCGCGATCCGCCTCTGCACAAGTCGCCCCTGGAGCGGCGTCAACCGGCTCCTGCCGGCCTCGCGGCCCGCCCGCATGGGCCGTCCGGCGTGCCGGCCACCTAGCGCCCCGCAGCGGGATACCACTGCCGCACGCGAATCTCCACGCCCGCCCCTTCGCCCACCAGGCGGCGGAACTCGTCCAGATCGGCCAGCGTCCCGTCGCCATTGCGGAAATGGTAGGGATAGACGATCTTGGGCCGGAACTGCCGAACCGCGGCCGCCGCCTGGGCCACGCTCATCGTATAGGGCAAGTTCATGGGAACAAAGGCGACGTCGATGTTGGCCAACCCGCGCATCTCCGGGATATCCTCGGTGTCGCCAGCGATGTACACCCTCTTGTCGGCCAGACCCAGCACGTATCCCACATCGCGGCCCTTGGGATGGAACTTCTGCCGCTGGGGCGCGAGGTTGTACGCCGGCACGGCTTCGATGGCGATGTCGGCAATCTCGGCCTTCTGGCCGGCCTGGATCGCCCGGGCCGCGTCGCGGAGCGGGCCTTGCGGCAGGCGATCCGCCACCGACGGCGGGCCGACGATGGGCACTCCCCCTTGAGGCCCCACCACGGCCGACAGCGTGGCCGGGTCGAGATGGTCCCCGTGGAAATGCGTGACCAGAACGAGGTTCGGCCGGGGCAGGCCGGCAAACGCCTTGGCCCCACCCACCGGATCCACGTAAATGGCCTTGCCGTCCCACCGCAACACCAGCGTGGCGTGCGACACCGGGTGAATCCACAGATCGCCCCTGGCCGTGGGAAGACGGTCGCCCGGCAATGGGCTTTCCCCTGCTGGCGCCGCCACCGCGCAAAGGAGCAGCACCCCGCCGGCTGCTGCCCGCCATACCGATCGCCATACGCACTGCATATCCGCACCTCGTGCTGCCCGAACCCCGGGCGGTTGAAGAAGTCAGTTGAGGTCGCCATCCACCGGGGCCATTATGGGGCCTCGGGACCGGCCAGACAAGCAAGGCGAAGCCACCGGCCCACGCACCGCCGGCCGCGATGTCGCCACGCATTTTGGGTTTCCCGGTCTCCCGGCGCGGAGCCGGCCACCGCTTGCAATTCCAGAGAAGCTGCGTAAACTGAGGCGACTTTCGTCTCCGGCGGTCCCCTCCTATTGGGGATATGTGTTCATGGAAGGGGCCGGAGGCCATGGGGCCATCACGGCTGGCTGGCCTGGCACCTCCCGCCCTATGGGGGTGTGGAAGGCGCTGGGCCAGCCGAGCCGGTTTTTTGGCCCACGGCAGGCAGCCCGGCGATCTCCCGATGGCATGGCCCCCCTTCTGCTTGCAGCGGTCAGCAACTTGGGAGATGGCTTGGGTCCGTGGCCGGCACCCTCTGGGCCGGCGCCGGCCATGCGTTTTCCCAGGCCCATGAGGAATCGCGAACCTTACGGAGACTGGCTCATGACGAGTGTGGCCTATTGCGCCCTGGCCTCGTTTGCGCTTCTGGCAGCAGGAGAAGAAACCTACGCCGAGGCCCATCGGCAGACCGCCGAGACAGGCCGGCCGCTGGTCGTGCTAGTATCGGCCGACTGGTGCCCGGCGTGTCACGTGATGCAGCAGACCGTCATCCCCGAAGCCCGCAGGCGGGGACTTCTCCGCAAAGTAGCCTTTGCGATTGTCAACTACGACCGCGAGCAAGAACTGGCGGTGCAACTGACCGAACACGGCCCGATCCCCCAGGTGGTGATGTATCGCCGCACGGCCAGCGGCTGGCGCATGTGGCGCTTGATCGGCAGCCACAGCATCGAGGCCTTCGAGCAATTCATCCACCAGGGGCTGGAATCCGCCAGCACGCCGGCTGCGGCGAAGCAGGGAGCATCATTCCGATAGATTTGCCATCGGGGTTGCCGCCGCGAAAAAGGGGCATCGACAAGCGCCGGCACACGGCCTGCACGGGCCCGGCTCTGGGGCCCGGCCGGATGCCCTCTACCGGCTCGAAAACTCGCGTACCGCTTCGACCAGGGCCAGCACGTTTTCCACGGGCGTTTGGGGCAGCACGCCGTGGCCCAGGTTGAAGATATGGCCGGGCCGGCCCGCGGCCTGGCAAAGTATTTCGCGCGTGCGGCTGCGGATTTCGGCAATGGGGCCCAAGAGCACGGCCGGGTCGAGGTTGCCTTGGATGGCCTTGTCCGGGCCGATGGCTTCCCACGCTGCGTCCAGGCGCACCCGCCAATCGACGCCGATCACCGCCCCGCCCGCCTGGGCCACCAGCGGCAACAAAGCCGGGTTGCCCGTGAAAAAACTGATCACCGGCGTGCCGGGCGCAATGCCCTCGATCACGGCCCGCGTATGCGGCAGCACATAGCGCTGGTAGTCCCCCGGCCCCAGGCATCCGACCCAGCTATCGAAGAGCTGCACGGCCTGGGCCCCCGCGGCGATCTGCGCATTGAGGTACCGCGTCACCGCCCGGGCCAGCCGGCCCATCAACGCCTCCCATGCCCCGGGATCGTGGTACATGAGCGACTTGACGTGCGTGTAATGCCGGCTGCCTCCCCCTTCCACCGCATAGCTGGCCAGGGTGAACGGGGCGCCGGAAAACCCGATCACCGATTTGTCCGCCGGCAAGCCCGCCCGCGTCTTCCGCACCGTCTCGAACACGAACTCCAAGGGCGAAAGGTCTTCCAGCTCGGCCAGGCGCCGAACATCCTCGGCCGAACGAATCGGATTGTGCACCACAGGGCCATCGCCGGCCGTGAACTCCAGCGCAAGCCCCATGGGTTCGAGGATGGGCAGCAAGTCGGCGAAGATGATGGCCGCATCCACGCCCAGGCGGTCCACAGCCGAGAGCATCACCTCGGCCGCCAGGTCCGGGTTTTTGCAGAGATCCAAAAACGACACCTTTTGGCGGAGCTTCCGGTACTCGGGCAGATAGCGGCCTGCCTGGCGCATGAGCCAGACGGGGGTGCGGGGCACCGGCTGGCGCCGGGCTGCCTTGATCAAGAGGCAATCGTCGTAAGTCGGGCCAGGGGCCATTGCAGCCAAAACCAGGGCATCACGTACCGAAGGCCGCCCGAAGCGGGCCTGCCTGCCCCCGGTGCCCGCCGCGCCCAGCAAGACGCCAGGACCGGCAGGTGTCCGAGGCCGCCCAAGACGGTGTTTGTGGCATTGTCGCGAATGGTTCGGTTTGAAGCAACGGCGTGGCAGCGTAACCCCCGTGGTGGATGGCTGGCGGCGTACTGGCCGCAAAGCGGTCGGCAAGAAAAAGCAGCGGTCCGCCCGGTCTAGGGAGTCCGGGCGGACCGCGTTTACGGGGCGGGCCAGGGTGCTAGCCGCTCAGTTCTGCACGATGCTCCGGGGCTGGAGCAGCATGGCCGAGGGATCCGGCTTGGCCGGCGGCATGGGGAGCGGGGCGGGCTGGCCGGCAGGCTTGGGGGCCGGGGCGGCCGCCGGGGCCGGGCCGGCCGGGGCACCACCGCAACCCGCACAGGCT
>JBBIQF010000444.1:0-5625 GCA_037442445.1 Planctomycetaceae bacterium | reverse complement strand
AGCTTTGAAAACAGCCCGGCGGATTGATGACCGGATTGGTGACCGCTAGAATGCGGTTTTTCCCTGCCGGCCGACTGGCCAGCCCTCGTCTGCGCCATGGTTGGCCTGCCGGGGGATCCAACCGGGAGGACGGCTCGAGTAGAGGGTGTTTGTGCCATGACCACCCCCAACTGCGATATCGGACTTATCGGACTGGCGGTGATGGGCGAGAACCTGGCCCTGAACATCGAGAGCCGGGGCTTCTCCGTGGCCGTGTTCAACCGCACCGTCAGCAAGGTGGACGATTTCGTCCGCGGGCGGGGAGCAGGCAAGAGGATTGTGGGGTGCCACAGCCTGGCGGAGTTCGTCGAATCGCTTGCCCGGCCGAGGAAAGTGATGCTGATGGTCAAGGCCGGCCCGCCGGTCGATGAGTTCATCGGCCAACTGCTCGGGCTATTGGAACCGGGGGACGTGATTATCGACGGCGGCAACACCCATTTTGCCGATACCGAGCGCCGGACCCGCGAGGTGGAGGCCAAAGGGCTTTGGTACATCGGCACCGGGGTATCGGGCGGGGAGGAGGGGGCCCTCAAAGGGCCCAGCATGATGCCCGGCGGCAGCCCCCAGGCCTGGCCGCTGGTCAAACCCATCTTCCAAGCCATCTGCGCCAAGGTGGGGCCCAACCACGACATCCCCTGCTGCGACTGGGTGGGGCCCCGGGGGGCCGGGCACTACGTCAAGATGGTGCACAACGGCATCGAATACGGCGACATGCAGTTGATCGCCGAGGCGTACTGGCTGCTGAAAACCGCCCTGGGCATGTCCAACGAGGCCATCCACGATATCTTCGCCCAGTGGTACCAAGGCGAACTGAACAGCTATCTCATCGAGATCACCCGCGACATCTTCACGGTCAAAGACCCCGAAACCGGCCAGTACCTGGTGGACCTCATTCTCGATGCGGCCGGCGCTAAGGGCACCGGCAACTGGATGAGCCAGCACGCCCTGGACCTGGGCGTGCCCAGCACGCTGGTCACCGAGGCGGTGTATGCCCGGTCGCTGTCGGCCATGAAGGAAGCCCGGGTGCGGGCCAGCCAGGTGCTCGAGGGTCCTTCCGGCCACTACAAGGGCAGCGCCCAGGAGTTCGCCGAGCAGATTCGCCAGGCGCTGTACGCTTCCAAGATATGCAGTTACGCCCAGGGTTTCGTGCAGCTCCGCGAGGCGGCCCGGGAATACCAGTGGCCGCTGGACTTCGGCTCGATCGCCCTGTTGTGGCGGGGCGGGTGCATCATTCGGGCCGTCTTTCTGGACCGCATCAAAGAGGCGTTCGACGCGGATCCCAATCTGGAGAACCTGCTGTTGGCCCCCTATTTCCGCGAGGCGGTCAGCAAAGCGCAGTTCGCATGGCGGAACGTCGTGGCGACGGCCGTGCACCTGGGCGTGCCCGTCCCCGCCTTCTCGGCCGCTTTGGCCTACTACGACGGCTACCGCTCGGCACGCCTGCCCGCCAATCTGTTGCAGGCCCAGCGCGATTATTTCGGCGCGCACACCTACCAGCGGGTCGATAAACCAGGGGTCTTCCACACCGACTGGCTCCAAGCCCGGGCGCCGGTGGGATAAGCCCCGCGCGGCTCTAGCCGGTCAGATCCAGCAAGGTACCGGCTTGGCCGGTGGGGTCTTTGCCGAGGCGTGTGGGGGGTTCGTCCGCATGGGCGTCGGGCGATCGGGTGCGGCCGCCGATCTCCCAGGGGCGGCGGCCATCGGCATCGCGTTCCGACGACTCGTGGTCTTCGCCATCGGCCTGGCCGATGCCGGCGGCATTCTCGGCCCGCTGCTCGGCCTCGATGCGCCGCTGGTGACTGGCCGACTCCTGCTGGGCCCGGTCCAAGTCAGCACCTTTGGCCTGCGCCAGGGTCGTGCCGCTGGCGCCGGCCGCCACACTCGGCAGAGGTCCTACGCTCATCGTCATCTCTCCCCTCTTGGGCGCACGGCCTTGTAACCTGCGGTCATGGATTGCCGCTACGCCGCCGGCCGAGAGGCTGGGGTTCCATGTGTTCGGCTGCCGGAAAAGCCATGCGCTCTCCTACCAGAATTTTCGGGGCAAACGGCGTTCGGCGTTCAATCCTCGCTGGGCCTGGAGCTGCTGCAACGCCTGATTGACGCCCGGGAATGCCTGGCGCCGCACCTCCGGCTTTTGCAGCGTCCCGCCGACGTGGATGAGCATCAGTTGCTGGCTGGCGCGGCCCAGGACCTGCTCGACCACCGGCAATTCCTGGTCGGCCCGCCCCACCAAGGCATGAAACGTCAGCTTGATTTCCGATTGCATGTTCATCTCGCCCTGGCCGACCAGGCTGATGGCATCGCCTTGGAACCGCAAGCGGTCGAAATAGAAGTGGTTTCCGGCGATGTGGAACTCGATGTCGGCGGTGCTGAAGGCGGTCCGGTCGGGCCGGCGGATGCTGAGGATTTTCAGCATCGCCACCATCAAAGGTAGCTCATAGATATCGGCATCGCGGAGGGCGATCGTGCCGTGGCCTTCCAGATCGTTGAGGTTGCGGCCTTTGCCGCGGAGGACCAGATTGCCGGCCATGCGGCCCTTGAGGTCCTGGGGGCCGGGGAGGATTTCGCGGGCCAGGCATTCCAGGTCGCCGCCGGCGTAGTCGGCCTGGAGGCCGAATTGCGGCTCCGGCCCCAGCCCCACCCAGCCCTCCAGGCGCACCAGCCCGTTGAACAGCCGGGCCGTGAGGGGGCGGGCCGCGGCCGGCTTCGGCTCGGCCGGAACGTCGCTGCCCGGCGGGCCCTCGGCCGACCGCATGCGCTCCGCCCAAGTTCCGAACAGCACGCGCTGGTCGTCAATCCAAAGCGGCCCGCGAATCTGCGTCCATTGCACATCGCGGCACAGCAACGCGTCGATATCCAGCTCCCCCTGGCACCCCAAGCGCTGGCCGTCGAAGCGGCCTGCCAGCCGTACCTCCCCCGTGATGTTTTCCAACCTCAGCCCGCACTCCATAGCCGCCTGATGCATCTGGAGGGCCACATCCCACTGGGCGGTCAGGGGCGCCCCCGGACCCGCCCGGGCGAACACCACGTCGCCGGCCAGGTGTACCGGGCCTTCGGGATTCAACTCGGCCACCACCCGTTTCAGCCGCGCCGGCAAGGCCTGGAGCAGGTCGCGGTCCGGGCGGAGCCGGTCCACATCCAGCCCTTCCAGCACCAGACGAAAACTCCCGTCCGGCGGGAAATCGCACCGCCCCGCTGCCGAAACCCGCACCTCGCCATGCTCCCCTTTGAGCCGGCCGAACACCAGCGACCCGCCCTGATACACCAATCCGCCTTGCAACCGCTCGATACGATACGGAAAGGGGACCGGCTGGATGGAAACGCCCTGGCCTCGCGGCCAGGCCCGCACCACCACTTCGGGCTGTTCCCGACCGCTCTCGTAGCGCACATCCGCCTGCACATCCACCACGCCCTGGGGGCGCAGATCGTTCCACACCTGTTGCATGGCCGGGGGCAAAGCGTCGCGCAGCTCTTCCTCGAGCGGGACTTCTTCGCCCGCCAGCCAGAGCCGCAGTTCATGGCCCGCCGGCGTGGGCACCAGGTGGCCGCTGGCACGGAACCGGCCGGTGTCGTTGACCGCCTCCAGGTCGCGGAAGCTCCAGTGGTCGTCGCGCATCTCGAAAATGCCCCGCACGCCGACCAGCGGATAGGTAAACCGCTCGTACCGCAGCGTGCCCCCCTGGACCACGGCGTGGACATAGCGGTGCACGCTATCCTGAGGGCTATCGCGCCATACCCGCACAAAGGCCTGGAGCGTGCCCGAAGGATGCAGCCGCTCGAGGGTCTTGCGCACATTCTCGGGCAATGCCGCCAGCAGGCGGTCGTCCAGGGGCAGGGCCTCGGCCCGCGCTTCGATGGTACCATGCCAGTGGTCGAGGGGGGCCAGCACCTCGGCCGATACCCGCACCGGCTGATTGCCGCGATACCCCGTCACATTCACCCGAAGCACATCGTCCTTCAATCGCAGCGTGCCGGTGGCATGCTCCAGCCGATACCGAAACTTGTAATACGTGAACGATACATCCAGACATTCCAAAGAGACTTCCGGCGTCCACGCCTTGCCATCGTAAGTGAGCGTGGCTTCGACATTGACCTGGCCCGAGGGGAGATACTTGGGCCAGTGCGTCTGGAGCGCTTCGGGCAGCACGTCCAGCAACCGGGCGTCCAGATCCAGGTTCCGGGCCAAGACGTGCAAGGTGCGAAGGGCGTCGGCCGAGTAGCCCGCCTGGGTGTACGAAAGCTGCAACGAGGTCTGCCCCGCCCGGGCGAATGCGTTGCGCACCACGATCCCTTGGGTATTGCAGACCACGCTGGCCCGCAGGTCGCCTAGCGGTGCAGGCAGACGGGGATCATCCAGGCGGCCTTCGGACAATTGGCCCGAGACCTCGAAATCCAGCGCCGGAACTGCCGAAGGGTCCAACGCCGCGCGGAACTCCAACGCCCCTTGGGCCTGCAGCGAGGCCAACGGCCCCAGCCGCTCGGCCCACTCGGCCGGCAAGGCGCGGCGGAACTCGGGCGACCATTGGATGCCCTCGGCCCGCCCGGCAATGGTCCAACCTCCGTCCCCCGGCGAAACCGTCCCCTGGAACTCGATCCGCCGAATCGCCTCGCCGGTGGCGCTGCCCCGAAAATGCCGCAAACCCTGCTGCCCGTTTGAAGCCCCGTCCCCCTCGGGCAACACCTCCAGCTCCAGATTGCGCCATACCAAAGGCGAACTGCCCGGAACACCCGAAGCCGATAGCTCCAACTCGCCTTGCTCGATCCGCACCCGGCACGCCCCTTCGTTCAGCCGGGGAAGAGGCAGCAGGGCCTCGAAATTCCAATGGCCGCTTGGCCGGCGCCATGCACAAACCTTCGCCCGCCGCAACACCACGCAGGTAATCTGCGGGTCGTGCCGCACCAACTCTTCCAAGCGGGTATCGCAAAATAAGAAGGCCTCTTCGATTTGAACCACCGCGCCGGGGGGGCTGGCCGGCGCGGACTGAGGCTCGGCCAACCGGATGCCCCGCACCTGAATCCCCTTGCCTGGCACCAAGCTGGCGGAGTGGACCTCCACCCGGAGGTTGGGGTAACAGGCGGCCAGCCGCTCCTCGACCCGGCGGCGGACCTCTTCATCCACCCGCCGGTACAGGTGCGGCAGGGCCAACAGCACGGCCACGAAGGCCCCCAATAGCCCGCACTTGATCAGCAACCACCCAAACTGCAACCAACTCCGCGCGATCGAAGGGCCCTCCGTGGCGGATGTAACCACTTATGCGTCAATCCGTTACAACATCACGCCGGCCCACTATGGGGAGGACTACCCAGATAGTAGGGCACGCTATCGTAGAACGAAGCACGGAGGACGGTCAAGGCGGACTTCGGCGAAGGTGAAACTGTACGCCCGTTTACGGGCGTTTGGCGCACAAGGAGCCCAAAGGGCCGGCGTTTACGCCAGGGCGGATCGGCCCGGGGAGATACGTGCCCCTATTCAATCCAGCGTCCCTTTGTCTGGCCCGTTTACGGGTCTCCTCGCGCCACCGGTGAGGCGATATGCGTGCGGGTGGGTGTGCCTGTTTTCCGTATGGGCGACGTTATTTGGCCGCC
>JBBIQF010000443.1:0-5647 GCA_037442445.1 Planctomycetaceae bacterium | reverse complement strand
GCTGCATAGCGGCCTGTTCCTCGATGCCCAGACGCCGGAGCGCCTTCACCGCCGCAATCTTCTGGACCCGCGGTGGCGGGAAATCGGGGTGGGTATCGCTTCCGATGAAAGCGCCAATACATATCTCACGCAGGATTTCGCCACCAGCGGCAGCTCGGTCTTCCTGACCGGCGTGGTGTACGACGAAAGCCGGGTGGCCATGAACCTCTTTTACGACCCCGGCGAAGGGCTGGGCGGGGTGCTCATCACGGCCACGCGCACCAGCGACGGCCAAGCCTTCACCACCATCACGTGGGAGGCCGGCGGCTACACCCTGGCTTTGCCGGCCGGCAGCTACCGCATCACCGCATCGGGAGGCCCGCTGCCGGAAACCTTGGTCGCCCCGGACGTGATCACGATCGATACCCAAAACGTCAAGGTGGACTTCCGGGTGGGCTCGGATACGGGGCTGCCCCCCGCAGCCAAGGCCGGCGGACCCTATCGCGTGCTGAGTGGGCGCACGGTGGTGCTGGATGGCTCGCAGTCTTCGGACCCTTCGGACCCCAGCGGCGTTCTGCAATACGCATGGGACCTGGATGGGGACGGCGTGTTCGGCGAGACCGGCACTGCGGCGCTTCGCGGGGACGAGACCGGCGTGAACCCCATGTTCTCGGCCGCAGGGCTCGCCGCGCCTCAAACCCTCGTGGTGTCTCTGCGCGTGACCAACCGCCTAGGCCAAAGCGATACCGCCAGCGCCACCATCGAGGTCCAGCCGGCCGGCGACACCATTGGCGCGTACGATCCCGGCTCGGCCCGGTGGCGGCTGAACCCCATCAACGGGCCGTTTGGTCCCCAGACGCTGGAGTTCGTGGCCGCCGCGGGCGGCGGGAACTGGATGCCCCTGGCCGGCGACTGGGATGGCGATGGGGTAACGACCATCGGCCTGTACGACCCCAATACCGCCCGCTTCCGCCTGTGGAACTCCAACGACCCGTGGACCTCCAACGTGCTGGATTTCAGCTTCTACGTGCGGGTGGGGTTCTGGATGCCCCTGGCCGGCGATTGGGACGGCAACGGTACCGATACCATCGGGCTGTTCGACCCGTACACCGCCCACTTCTATCTCAAGAACTCCAACAATAGCGACCCGGCCGACGTGTTCCACTTCGGCTACAGCTACCCCCGCGGGGGGGGTTTCCAGCTGATGGGCGACTGGAACGGCGACGGCATCGATACCATCGGCGTGTACGACCCCAACTGGGCCCATTTCTATTTGAAGAACTCGAACAACGCCAACCCGGCCGACGTGTTCAACTTCGGCTTTGGCGTGCGCTTGCCCGGCTGGATTCCGCTGGTGGGCGACTGGGACGGCGACGGGGTGGATACCATCGGGCTGTACGACCGCAGCACCGCCCACTGGTACCTCAAGAACAGCAACAACGCGATTCCCAGCGACGTGGTGGATTTCCTGGCCGGCTCGCCCGGCGGGCTGCCTGTGGTGGGCAACTGGGGCCTGCCCGCACCGGCCGGGAAGGAGCAGCCGAGCACCGGCACGTCCCCGGGCGTCGCGCCGGCGCCCTCGGGGCGAGTCTGGCGCTTCCGGCGCATTCTGGGGGACTAGCGGCCAGAACCGCGGCACAGAGTCTGCGGATTCCGTGAACTTTAGCAAGCCCACCCCATGGATGACGCCTTGGCTCTCACGCCGATCGCAAGTTTCGCCCCGGGGCTGGATGGATGTGGCGGCAGTGTCTCGTGCCTAGGCTCGCCAACTGCTTTCAGTTTCGAGGGTTCTACGACTCGACCGCGCGCGGGAACCAGGGGTGCCGGGTTTTCCGGCAGAAATATGATTGCCACGACCATCGTTTGGGCGCCTGAATTGGCTATCCCGTCAAGCCGATTGGCCCGCCGGGGGCGTGGGTGGCCCGCGAGTGGGTGTCGGAGGACCTGGGCCAGCGCGGGCCCCGGCACGAGGATTTTGTAGTGACCATTGCGGCTACGGCGCATGTGAGCGGCATGAAGCACCAACCTACGCCGGGCAGCGAGCGCTTTGGATTTGACGAAGTTCACGCTGGACGACCTGGTTGTCTGTGGAGGGACGCACTCTGTCGCGTCCGCGCGGTCGTGTGTGGAGGGACGCGCGCTGTCGCGTCCGGCGGTGTGCGTCGCGTCCGCGGCTTTCGCAATCCCGTGCCCGGCCACGACGGAGCGTGGCCCTCCACAGCCGAGCGTGGCCCTCCAAACGAGCGTGGCCGTCAATGCTCCGTCGCGTTCGGCGTCCGTCGTGGGGAAGATGGCCGCCGTGGGGTGGCGGGCGGCCCTGCGGTGGGGGCAGCTAGCCGACCGTAACGGCTGGCGGCAGAATGGGTTATTGCGGTCGGGCCGAGCGGGTCGGCCTGCCGAGGCCCCCCGGCGGGCAACATATTCCTCCGTGCGGTAACTATCGGTATAGCCATGACGCACCCCAGCGCGGCCGGGGCCGAACGACCGGCCGATCCCACGCCGATCGACTGGGCTGCCGTTTTGGCCCGGCACCAGCGCTGGCTGCGCACGGTGGTGTACGCCCGGCTGGGAGAACCCCAGGCGGTCGACGACGTGATGCAGGAGGTGTGCCTGGCCGCGGTTCGCCAGAAATCGCCCCTCGTCGACCCGACGAAGGTGGCTCCCTGGCTCTACCGGCTGGCGGTCACCCAGGCGCTATTGTACCGCCGGGCGCAGGGGAGGCGGCGGAAGCTGGTCGGCCAGTATGCCGAACATGTCCGCGACGGCGCCCCGGCCGGCCAAGACCCCCTGGGTTGGCTGCTGGCCGATGAACGCCGGGCCATGGTCCGCAAGGCCCTGGACCGGCTGGCCCGCCGCGACCGCGAAATCTTGTTGCTGAAGTACACCGAGGACTGGAGTTACCGCGAATTGGCCGATCATCTGGGCATCAGCCAGACGGCGTTGCAGGCCCGGCTGCATCGTGCCCGGCAGCGCCTGCGCGAGGAGTTGGCCCGTTTGGATTCGGCAGAAACCCGGTCATGAGTGCGATGGATTCCCCCCCCGAAGACCGTGGCGGTTCGCCCCCCGTGGACCCTGCCTTGCTCGACCGCCTGGTGGATGGAGAACTGGCCGACGGCGAGCGCCGGCAACTTTTGGAACACCTGGAGCGTACCCCCGGCGCGTGGCGCCAATGTGCGCTGGCTTTTCTGGAAGCCCAATGTTGGAGGGAGTCGCTCGGCACATGGAGGTCGCATGTTGCCGAGGCCGTACCGGCAGGCATAGCCCGGCCGCTTTCCGCGCCGGTACGCCGCCTCGGCCGCTGGGAATCGCTGGCGGCCCTGGCAGCCAGCGTCTTGGCCGCTGCGGTGCTCGGCTGGATGGTCGGCGCCGGAGCCTGGCCGAGCACCTCCCCAGCTCCGATTCCGTTGGCCGGGACTTCTGCGGCGATCGCCCCCCCCACGGTGCCGCGGGAGGCCCGGCCCAGCGGGGTCGAGTTGGCCCAATGGCCAGGCGTCGCAGCCAACTCGCCCGGGCCCGCCGAGAAGCCTGCCGCAACCTCGGACGAAGGCTGGCAGACCGTTACCGTGCGCGTCGCTGACCCTTCGGGCCTGGCGACCCGCGAGATTTCCTTGCCTGTTGTCGCCACGCAGCGGTTCGACCCTTCGTGGTTTCAGCCCACCCCCTTGCCGCCCGAGATGTGCGAATGCCTCCGGCGCCAAGGGTACGAGATCCGCCAGCACCGCGCCCTGGTCCCCGCCCCTTGCGGCGACGGGCGCTGCCTGATCTTGCCCGTCGATCAAGTGGAAATCCACTACGTGGGCAATGGCAGGTTCCAGTAGTTCGGCAATCTTCGTTTGTGGTCTGTGGAAACACAAACCGGCTGGAAGGCCGGTACCGGCAAGCCCCGCACGCCCCGTTGCGGCTGCTGGGCGGTATCTGCCATCTGGCGGAGCTTGCCGATCCTCAGGCATTGTCGTTTTCACGGTCATATCGGCGAAGTTTCGGCAATAACCCGCGGAAGGAGATGGCCTATGACGCGACTGGGTACATGGGTTGCAGTGATTACCCTGGGTCCGTTGGTATGGTTGGCCAGCGCCGACCCGTGGCTTCCGGCGGCCGAGACGCCGCAACCGGCCTATGTGATCCGGGCCGAGGGCGGTGCCGCGGTCCCGGCCGGCGTGGTGGGTGGGGCCGTGCCGGTGATGATGTCGGCCCAGCCGGGCGAGTACTGGATCGGCGTGGAAGCCCATGAGGTGCCCGAGGCGCTCCGGGCCCACACCTCCCTGCCCAAAGACCATGGGCTATTGGTCGAGCAGGTCTATCCCGATAGCCCTGCGGCCAAGGCCAAGATCGCGCGGCACGACGTGCTGCTGAAGGCCGGCGACAAGCCGCTCCGCACGGTGGCCGACCTGGTCGAGGCGGTCCAGTCGGCCAAGGGGAAAAAGCTGGTGCTCGAGGCCGTGCGGGCCGGCAAGACCATCAAACTGGAAGTCACCCCGGAGAAGCGGCCCAAGGACATCCCGCCGGTGGGCGGCTGGGGTTGGGGTGGTGCCACAAGCATGGCGGAGTTGAAGAAGTGGGTCGAAAGCATCAAGCCCTGGCCCGGCGGCCCGGCCATGCGGTTCCGCCTGTTCCACCCCGGCGCCGTGCTGCCCCCTGGGGCGATTCTGTCGGCCCCCTTGCCCGGCAACATGACGGTGATCATCACCAAACAGGGCGATCAGCCGGCCAAGATTCACGTCCAGCGCGACGACCAGAAATGGGACCTGACGGAGAAGGAGCTGGACCGGCTGCCGGCCGATGTCCGCCCCCATGTCGAACGGATGCTGGGATGGGGTGCCGCCCCTTGGCTTTACGGGGGCTGGGTCGATTTTGTGCCCGCGCCGGGCGGCGTGGCCAAGGGCGAGCATAAAGGCCGCCTGGAGGCGAAGCCGCTGAAGCGGCCGGAACAGCCCAAAGAGGCCGGCGTCTTGCCGCCGGGCTTGGAGAAACGGCTGGACGAGCTGGACCAGCGCCTGCAAAAGCTCCAGAAGTCGGTGGACGAACTCCGCAGCCGGCCGGAGGAAGCCAAACCGCCCAAGCTCCAGCCGGCCAAATAGGCGTGTGGGGCTTGGACACCAGGCCGGCCCCCGAGCCGGGCCCCGCGAGCCGGGCCCGTAAGGGCCCGGTGTAGCCGGCCGTTGCCTAACGTCTTTACCCGGGCCTGCTTTGGGCTGGCCTTGGCTTACCGGCCTGGTGCTTGTGTTGGGGGGCCTGGCCGATCATAATCGCGGGCGTGGCCGCTGCCGGATCCCGGGGCGTGGCCGCGCGGCGCTGGCCCGCCTGCCAGGGACCCTCGGTCTGCGGTCGCGGTGTTGGTTCGTGCCGGCTCTTGCACCGATCGGTCCCCCAGGAGGCCTCGCGATGAGTGCTCCCTCGCCAGCGACACCGGGAACAGGGCGCATCGCCTCGATTGACGCCCTGCGGGGCTTCGACATGTTTTGGATTGCCGGGGGCCGAGGAGCGCTGTTGGCCATCCTCGGCATTTTCGTTTCACCCCTGCCCGACTGGCTGAAAGCCCAGATCGAACACGCCCGCTGGGAGGGCTTCACGGCCTGGGACCTGATCATGCCCCTGTTTTTGTTCGTGGTGGGCCTGTCGATGCCCTTGGCATTCGCCCGGCGCATGGAACAGGGGCAGACCAAACGCT
>JBBIQF010000442.1:4482-5648 GCA_037442445.1 Planctomycetaceae bacterium | reverse complement strand
CGCATCGGTGGTCACCCAATCGACGCCGTGCCATTGCCAGTCGGCCTTGACGGTAGGGACCTCGCCGACCAACCGCGGCGGCCGGCCCATCTCGCCGGCGTAGAAATACCGGGCCAAAGCCCGCCGCAAGCGGACCAACTGGCGGAAGAACTCGGCGTTGCCTTTTTCGTTGACCACGCCCGGGTTGATCCAGCCGAGCTGCTCGCCGAAGACTAGTTGCTGGCCAGCCCTCATGCGCAGCGCCAGGTTGCGGGTAGGCCCGCCGCCATACGACCGGCCGAACATCTGGATGGCGCCCCCGTACACCGCCGGGAAGGCCGGCACCTGGCCGTCGTACTGCCAGTGCCACGTGAGATATCCGTCGAACAGGTGCACATAGGGTTCGCCGTTGCACTCGGTGGTGATCATGGCGTCGGCGGGCTTCTGCTTGCGGATGGCTTCCAGGAGTTTCCAGTAGCCTTCGGTCCACCAATGGCCGCCCCCCAGCGGATGGCCATGGCTCCGGTCGAAGCACAACGTGGGTGCGGCTGCGGCCACCTGGTCGATGTACACTCCTTTGACGCCGCACTCGCCAAAGAGCCGCAGCACCGTGTCCCGCACCTTGTTCTGCCACAGTTCTGTGGCCGGGCACATCACGCCCAGGCGGACCGGGCTGCCGTCCTTTTCCTTGCTGCCGTAGGTTTCGGTGTAGGGTTCGAGCTTTTCGTTCTTGCTTACCGCTGGCCGGGCCACTGCGGTGAACTGATAATCCTCCATCCCCCGGTCGCGCGTGTCCCACAGCCGGCCGTTGATGTACGGCATGACGAACACGCCCTGGTCTTGGACCTGTTTGACCGCCTCGGCAAACCCGGGATGGGTGGGGAAGTAATGGGGATAATCGTTGTCGAAGGGGATTTGGTGCCAGTTGTACCAATGGACGGCTACCGGAGTGCCGAGATAGCCAGCGAACTCTTTGAGCTGCGGGACGAAGCCGGCCGGGGGACCGCCCCCCAAGGCCCACACCGCCAGTTGCCGCATCCAAAGCGGGGTATCCTCGCGCCCCTCGGGGCCCAGCTTGGGATACCACCGGGCCTCGCGGCGCACCCATTGGCGATAGATCACCGCCGCATCGAACCAGTCGCCCCGCAGCACGCCCCCCACCGAGCGGGTCTGGAAGCGGTTGCCCG
>JBBIQF010000442.1:1430-4472 GCA_037442445.1 Planctomycetaceae bacterium | reverse complement strand
CCATATCGGCCACGGGATGATCGAACCAAACGGCCGCCACTTTTTCGGCCGGCCGCGATTCGGCCACGATATCCTTCGTGCTGCCCCACGGATCGTGCACCCCCACATACAGGCCGCCTTTAGAGTTATAGGCCGCCAAGAATTGCATGGTCGTCCACCCGCTGGGATACGTGCCGCTGAAGCGGAACGACCGGCTCCACACGCCCGGCTGGACCTCGCCGGCCGCTTTGGGAAAGAACAATCGCCCATCGGAACCCAAATCGGGGATGGCCACCTGGGGGAACACTACCCGCCACAACGCCCACGGCGCCGGGGCCTTCTCGACGTGCAACGTCCAATCGAGCTGGCCCACCTGGGCGTCGAGCTGCACCGTGGCCGCCACCTCCAACCCCGCAAGCTGCCCGTCCTGGGGGTCGCGCCACTGGAATTGGGCCTGGGCGGCATCCCCGGTTACGCGGACCTGGGCCTCTTTCCAGCCGGCATCGGCCGGTAGCTTCAACTCCTGCCTGGTCTGGGCATGGCGGAGGGTTATCACGAAAAGCGGCAGCGGTTTGGGCGGTGCTAGCGCCTGCCCCGCCGCCGAGTCGTACAAGGTGACAAGGCGGATGCCTCCGCCGGCCTGCTCCACGATGGCCGTCAGATCGCCGGCCACCAGCACGGTCCAGTTCGCGGGTTTGACACCGGCTGCCGCCTGAAGGGCCTCGGCGGGTTTTCCCTCGGCCAGCAAGTGCTCCGCCCCGGCCAGGCGCCATGCTTCCTTTTGGCGTTGGGCCGGGCCCAGCCCGGCCAACTCGGCCCGAAGATCATTCAAGCGGGCCTTGGCCGCCTCGGCCGGCGCAGGGCCCACCTCCGCCCCCCAGCTTTGTGGCGTCCAAATCCCAATCAGAATCGCGACGATCCCCACGCCCATCGACCAACCCAAACGGTGCATGGCGTTCCTCCCTCAGCAGTCGTTCTCCGCGGCAGAGCAAATCGGCCCGGCATGCGGCGGGCGAAATACCTCCGCACGCCGGCCGGCCGCTAGCGCCCCTGATTATGGTGGACGTGCTGCGGCAGGGAAACCGCCCCGGCATGGGCGCATCGCATAGTTGCCATTGCCCGCGGCGAATTGGCCTCGGAAATGGGAAATGCGGCTAGGAAACTGGCAGAGGCAAAGCCGGCCGCTATTGAAGGTCTCGCAGGAAGGCTTCGAATTCCGGGTCCAACTCTTCCTCGCTCTGCCGCGGCGGGCTGGAGGTCGAGGGCGGGGCAGAGGAAGAAGCAGGGCCGGCTAGCGATGGCTCGCCAGGCGCGGAGGCTCCGGCGGCTGCCCCTTTCGCACCCGGTGCCGATGTCCCCGAAGTCACGGAACTCTCCGGGCCTGGCTGCCCCGGGGGAGACGGCGCCTGCTTGGAGCCGCCACTGGTGGCGGGTTCTTCGCGCTTTCGCTTTCCAAAAGGCCACCACCGCCAGCCTTTTTTCGGCTTTTTGGAGACCGAGCCCACTTCTGATGCCGCTGCTGAGGGCACCGGGACCGGTGGACCGGCCTGGGCCTCCGCCTCGCCTTGTGCCGGACTGCCCGATCGAGGGGATTCTTCTAACCACGGTGCCTCGAGCCCGGCGAATGGTTCCGCAGTAGCGGGTTCGAAAACCGGCACCGGCGGGGGGACAGCATCGCCGGCCCCAGTGGCACTAGCTTCCGGCCGGACAGGAGGAGGCCCCGCAGTAACTGCGGCGCGCGGTGTGGCTTCGCCGAAACCCGCCGAGCCGTCAAGATCCCCCCGGGTTGCCTGGCCGGCCTCGACAAACGGGGCGGGTGCCGAGGATGAGGCAACCGCGCTGGCGTCATCGGCGGCTGGCTGATCCGAGTACCGGAAGAAGTCCAGCGGCTCCACGGTCTGGCTGCCCGAGGTGCCTGCGGACGAGTTCTCCACCGCCGAGGGCGGCTCCCGTGCACCCTCTGCCGACGATGGCCCTATCGTGGCAATCAAATCGGCGAACAGCGAGGGCGGGCCAACCGGCTTGTCCCCTGCATCCGGCGGGGACTGCGGCTCGCCTTCGGAGGACTCATCGCCCACTGCCGTCGGATATGCCGGGGCGGCCGGCGCCTGGAAGGGCTCGGCGGAAGGCACGTTTTCCGTGCCGGCAGCCCCTGCTTTCTCCCCCACGGGCCGGCGGCCTCCTCGGCCGGCGCGTCCCTGGATGCCGGGGGGGCCTGCGGCGCCTGGGCCGCGGAAAGCCGGAAAAACGGGGGCAGATCTCCCCCGATCGGTGGGGGCACTGGCGGGACCGGCACAGGCTCGGGACTTTCCTCCGGCACCACCGGAGCCACGACGGTTACGTCACCGCCGTAGTCGTACTCCACGCGGAACGTGAGCGGTCCGATGCTGAACTCATCGTTGGGCCGCAGCGGTGCCTCGGTGATCTCCTTGCCGCCGACCAGCGTCCCGTTGAGCGACCCGAGGTCCCGGATCCGCACCAGCCCCTGCATTTCGAACAGCTCGCAGTGCCGGCGGCTGACCATGGGATGGGCGATGGTGAGATTCGCTTCGCGGCTGCGGCCGATGATGGCCGGCAACTGGAGCGTGACCACCTTCCGGTTGGCCTTTCCCCCGACGATGGTCAAGCGCACTTCCATCCGGGCCTCCGCTGGGCGGTGGTCCAACACAAAGCGACCCGCAAGATGCCGCGGGCGACAGCGCGGCCGCACACCCCCCCCAATTGTAATTCTAGGGGGTGCGGGTCGCAACTCCCGTGCCGGCCTCGGCCGCAAAATGGTCGTCGCCAGCGCAACCGGCCCAGCCTCGGCGCTTCGGTGCGGGTTGACACCGACCCGCAGCCCGGTTTAATAACGTAAGGCCCCTTGCCCTTGCAGCTTTGGGGAGGTGGCTTATAATTGCAGGACCATCGCGCACCCCCGTGCGGTGGGGCGCGCGGGCTATTGCCGCGGGTGTAGCTCAGGTGGTAGAGCACGACGTTGCCAACGTCGTTGTCGTGGGTTCGAGTCCCATCACCCGCTTTTCTTTTTTCCCGCCGTCTTGACCACGCAAGCATACCCATGGC
>JBBIQF010000442.1:0-1383 GCA_037442445.1 Planctomycetaceae bacterium | reverse complement strand
TTTGCCCAGGATGAGGGCGCGCCGGAGCACATGGAGGAAGAAACCGAGGGGCAGCCGGAGGAGCCGCTTTCGGCTGCCGATGCCGAAGAGCTGGAGGAGGAGCCGGTTGCCGAAAAGCTGGAACTGGACGTGCAGATCCAGACCACCAGCCCCTGCGAGCGCCATATCGTGGTCCGGGTGGCGCGCAAGGACATCGAGCGGTATTTCGACCGCGAGTTTTCGGACTTGGTGACGACGGCCCACGTCCCGGGGTTCCGGCCCGGCCGCGCCCCGCGCAAGCTCATCGAGGCCCGGTTCCGCAAAGAGGTCAAGGAGAAGGTCAAAGCCACTCTGCTGGCCGAAAGCCTGGCCCAGCTCAGCGAAGAGTACGAGTTGGCCCCCATCAGCGAGCCGGAGCTGGACCTCGATGCCGTGGAACTGCCCGACGAGGGGCCGATGACCTATGAGTTCGATCTGGAGGTCCGGCCGGAGTTCGAGCTGCCCGAGTGGCGCGGGCTGAACATCCGGCGCCCGGTGCGCGAGTTTACTTCGGAGGATGTGGACCGGGCGCTGCACGCGCTGTTGACACGCTACGGGACGCTGGTGCCGCACGATGGCCCGGCCGAGGTGGGCGACTATATCGCGACCCGCCTCACCTTCACCTACGAGGGAGAGACGCTGGGCCGTTCCGACGAGGAGCTGATCCGCATCCGCCCGGTGCTCAGTTTCCAGGACGGCAAGATCGAAGGGTTCGACGAATTGATGCGGGGCGTGCGGGCCGGCGAGGTGCGGGTCGGTGCTGCGGTGATCTCGCCCGAGGCGCCCAACGAGCGGCTCCGCGGCCGCACCGTGACGGCGACGTTCGAGGTCAAAGAGGTCAAGAAACTCAAGCTTCCCGAGCTGACGCGGGAGTTCCTCAGGTTGCTGGGCGACTACGAGAACGAAGGGGAGCTGCGCGACGCCATCTACGAGAACCTCCAGCGCCAGTTGGAGTACGAGCAGCGCCGGGCGGTCCGCCAGCAGGTGCTGGAGGCCCTCACGGCGGCGGCCGACTGGGATTTGCCCCCCAAGCTGGTCCAGCGCCAGATGGAGCGCGAGCTGGAGCGCGCGGTGCTGGAACTCCGCAGCGCCGGTTTCTCGCCCGAGGAAATCCGCGCCCGCGAGAACGCCCTGCGGCGGCACAGCAGGCAGGCGGCGGCCCAGGCCCTCAAAGAGCACTTCATCCTGGAGAAAATCGCCGAGGAAGAGGAGATCGAGGTGACCGAGGCCGACGTGGACGCCGAAATCGCAGCCATCGCCGACCGCACTGGCGAAACGCGCCGGCGCCTGCGCGCCCGCCTGGAAAAAGCGGGGCGGATGGATGTGGTCGTCAACCAGGTGCTGGAGCGCAAGGCGATCGACCTG
>JBBIQF010000441.1:0-5661 GCA_037442445.1 Planctomycetaceae bacterium | reverse complement strand
GCCCCGGCGCCCGGCCCCGCGTCAAGCCCCCGATTCAAGAAATCCTCCGCCGCGGCGATGAAATCCTGGTCCAGGTGATCAAAGAGGGAATCGGCACCAAAGGGCCGACGCTATCCACTTACATCAGCATTCCCGGGCGGTACGTGGTGCTCATGCCCGCTTTGGGCCGGGTGGGCATTTCCCGCAAGATCGAAGACGACGAGGCCCGCCGCCGCCTCCGCGAGATCATGGCCGAACTCAATCCCCCCAAAGGCCTCGGCTTCATCGTGCGCACCGCCGGCGCCGACCGCACCAAAAAAGAACTCTCCCGCGACCTGGCCTACTTGCTCCGGCTGTGGAAGGTCATCGTCCGGCGGATCAAGAAGCTCCCTGCGCCGGCCGTGATCTACGAAGAAAGCGACATGATCATCCGCACCATCCGCGATATCTTCACCGGCGATGTGGACGCCATCTACATCGACGAGCCGACGGCCTACGAACGGGCCCGCGAGTTCCTCCAGCTCGTCATGCCCCGCTACGTCAACCGCCTGCACTTGTACGAAGGCAAAGACCCCCTGTTCCACAAGTACAAGCTGGAAGAAGAAATCGCCAAAATCCACCAGCGCCAGGTGCCCCTGAAGTCCGGCGGGTCGATCGTCATCGACCAGACCGAAGCCCTGGTGGCCATCGATGTCAACAGCGGCAACTTCCGTGCCGACGACAACGCCGAGGAAACCGCCTTCCAGATGAACCTGCTGGCCGCCAAGGAGATCGCCCGCCAGATCCGCCTCCGCGACCTGGGCGGCGTGATCGTCAACGACTTCATCGACATGCGCAAGGAGAAGCACCGCCGGGCCGTGGAACGCGCCCTGCGCGAGGCGGTGAAGCGCGATCGGGCCCGCACCAAAATTCTCCGCACCAGCCCGTTCGGGCTGATCGAAATGACCCGGCAGCGGATTCGCCCCAGCCTCAAGAAGAGCATCTTCCAGGACTGCCCGGCATGCCGCGGAACGGGGGTTGTCAAGACCGCCGAAAGTATGTGCCTGGACGTGATGCGGAGCCTGATGTTGGCCGTCCAAATGCCCCAGGTCACCCAGATTTACGTCACCGTGGCCGATGACGTGGCCGACCTCATCAACAATCGAAAACGCCGCGACATCGTGCGCATGGAGGAGGAGTCGCACAAGCAGATTCACATCATCGGGGCCAAAGGGGTCTCTCCTGAACACCTGGTCATCGAGTGCCGCGATCCCGAGGGCCGGCAGGTCCCCTTCCCCCCAAGCTAGCCCTTGAAGGCCCCAGGCACCCTTCGGTACATTGAATCGACCCCAATCCCGTGCGGTGCATGGCGCCAACCCGGAGTATCGCTCAGGCGAGACACCTATGCGTTACGCAATCATCGAAGATGGTGGACGGCAATACAAAGTCCAAGAGGGCGAGGTGCTGGACGTGGATTACCGCGGGCTTGCGGCCGGCCAGTCCTGGGCCTTTGACCGCGTGGTGGCGGTTCGCGACGAGCAGGGCTTGACCCTGGGCCGGCCGTATGTGGAGGGGGCTCGGGTTTCGGCCGAGGTCGTCGGCCTGGCCCTCGGCCCCAAACTGGTCGTGCAGCACTTCCGCCGCCGCAAAACCTATCGCAAGAAGACCGGGCACCGCCAAATCTACAACCGGCTGAAAATCACCCAGATCACCCGCAGCCAGGACGCGGCCTCGTAGCCCGGCCCGAACTTGGGCAAAGGGCGGGGTGAGACCCGCACGATCCAGGCAGGTCCAACAAGCCGCGGCGTGGGGCTCTCGTCGTTGTATTGCCGGCCATGGGGGGCGGGCAGGAATGCGTCCTTTCGATGGGCGGCCGCTTGGGGTGTGGGATGATTGCCCGCCCTTGCGGGCGGCGGGGTCGCCCTCTTGTTGAAAACGCCCAAGACGTAGGGAATCGCTTGCCGGCGGGTTATTGACCTCGGGGCGGCCACCGCCCATCATACGGGTCCAGGCAGTTTTCCGGCCGCCGAACGCGCTGCGGTGCTGGCCTGCGGACTCGCTGCGGTCCCGGCCGGAGCGACCCGATCATCGTTTGCAACGGAGCACATACAATGCGACAACATCGGCTTCGCTCGCGCTCGTGGTGGGCAGCGGTTCCGGTTCTTGTGGTGGCGCTTTGCAGTGCCGGGGCCCTATTGGGGTTGGGGCCGTGCGCGGCGCTGGCCCAGGACCCCGACCTCATTACCCAGCCTTACCGGCTCAATACCGGGCTGGTGTCGCGATCGATTTCCTTCGAGAATCCCACGGGCCAACCCGGTTCCGGGGGCAAGGCGGCCAGCCGGCTCGGCCCGGGGCGCAAGGGTGCACCCGCCAAGACCATTGCTCCCGGCGAGACCGTCACCCTGTGCGACATCGAAGGGCCCGGCACGATCCGCCACATCTGGATCACCACCCAGCACGATCCGGTCACGCTGCGAAGCCTTGTCATCCGCGCATGGTGGGAAGACCAGAAGCACCCCAGCATCGAGTGCCCCTTGGGCGACTTCTTCGGGTTCGCGCACGGCAAGGTCATGCCGTACCATTCGGCGGTGCACTCGGTAGGTGCCCGGGCGGGGATGAACATCTGGCTCCCCATGCCGTTTACCCGCCGCGCCCGCTTTGCGGTCACCAACGCAGGGGCCAAACCCGTGCCGCTGTTCTACCAGTTGACCTACACCCTGGGCGACAAACATGCGGCCGATGTGGGCCGGCTGCACGTCCTGTTCCGCCGCGAGAACCCCACGCGCGAAAAGCAGGACTTCGAACTCCTCCCCCAGCGCAAGCAGAAAGGTAGATACATCGGCGCGGTGATCGGCGTGCGCAACCTGCATCCGGGCCAGTGGTGGGGCGAGGGAGAAATCAAAGTCTATATGGACGGCGATCGCGAGTTCCCCACCATCGTGGGCACGGGCAGCGAGGACTACGTGGGGCTCTCGTGGGGGATGCAGCAGACGCCCTTCTGGTACAACGGGTGCAGCCTGGACCAAAAGGATTTCGTCTCGATGTACCGCTGGCACCTGGCCGACCCCATCGCCTGGCAAAAAGAAGCCCGCATCACCATCCAGCAGATCGGCTGGAAGAACGGGCTGGTCGAAACCCAGGACGACTGGAGCACGGCCACCTTCTGGTACGAACCGGTCCCCAGCGAACCGCTGCCGCCTCTGCCCGACTTCAAAGCCCGCACTGCCAACGTCTGGCAGGACGATCGGCCGGCAAAGTAAGCACGCCGTCCAAAGAAAAACGGCACGACTCCTTCGGCTAAAGCGGCGCCCTAAGCCTGGCCGCCGGCTATGCCGGCCGGGACAATTCCCCCATACAGCGGCGAAGATACTCGATGCTTTGCCGGGCAAGTGCCTCGACCCCCGGGGTGTAGTCGAACACCTCGACCGATACCCAGCCGCGGTAGTCGATCTGTTGCAGGGCCCGCAGGATGGGCACGAAGTCGAGCTTGCCGAACCCCGGCCCGCGGCGGTTGGGGTCGTTGGCGTGGAAGTGCGCCAATAGCGCCCCATGCTGGCCAATGAGTTCCACCATCGGCACCATCTCGGTGCTCATCGCCTTGCAGTCCAGATGCAGCCGGACATGCGGCGAAGCGAGCCGGCCGACGAGTTCCACGGCCTCGGCCGCGGTGTTCATGAAATTCGTCTCCTCCGGCCCCAAGGGCTCAAGCGCCAAAACCAAGTCATTGGCCTCCAAGGTCGGCAGCAACCGCTCGAACACCTCGGCGGCAAAATCCGTCCCCTGGGCTTTCGCCACCCCGGGCGGCAAGTTCCGCTGGGCCGGCGAACCGAACACCAGCACCCGGCCACCCAGGTCCGCACAGCATCGCGCCAACTCGGCCAGGTAGCCGGCCGTTTTCGCACGCACCGCGGGGTCCGGGCTAGTAACATGAAACCCTTCGGTCTTGGCAAGGAGCCAGTGCAGGCCGCCGCCCTCCAACCCCGCTGCCTTTGCTGCCTGCCGAACACGGGCCCTTTGTTCGGCGGTGATGTCGGTAACGTAGGTGGAAAGCGTAAACGGAGCGATTTCCACACCCCCATACCCGCACTGGGCGGCAAAGTCGAACGCCTTTTCTAACGGCCAGTCGCCAAACGTCTCGTTGCAGATCGCGAATCTCACGGTAGCGCCCTTCGATTGTTATGGCCTTTCTTGGCCACCGATGGAGCCGATGGTGTGCACCGGAACCTGCCCGCACAATAGGGGGCCCAACTCCATGTGGCCCTTTTCGCGGGATGTGGTCGCGGTGGGGCAGCAATCGGTTCGGGTCCTGCGGCCATGGTAGCAGAACCCGGGGGGCGGTCCAAGCCGCTGGCACGCTGGCGAACCGGGGCCGGCCAGCACGTCTCTCGGGTTGCGCAGTCCAAGTGCGGACAAGCGGCCGGTCCCCAGCCTGCGGCCTTCCCTGCCGAGGATACCACCTGTAAGTACAATACATAGCCAATCTAAGGTAGTATTCCGGTCGGCTCAGCCACAAGGCCGCCAACTCTTGCGCCATTCACATGTCCACCCTTTTCTGGGGGCAATGGTGCACGTAAACGGTGGATTTTTGGGAAAGATCGGGTTTTTGCGCGAACTTTTCGCCTGGCGCGGCGACTCTATAATAGGGGGCGAGGGATGACCGTCTGGCTGCAGCCCGTGGGGTTGCCCAACGGGTTGGCCAGGTGATTGGCCCCCGGCGATCGGCATGACAACGGGGCCGGTCGCCAGCGATGTATTCTCCAAACCGCGCTGGGTTGCGCAGGGGTTTGACATGGGTACCGTGGTTTGCGTCGTCCGTGGCAAGTAAACCGACGTCTTCGGCATTCGCAAGGGCCAGGTCGTCGTTGCCAAGACGACGGGTCACCAGCCCGTGTCGTCCCATGCGCACGATCTGGACGCGCGGTCGGTGCAGCGCGCCGCGTGGCTTACCCGGACGTGTCGGGTCATGCCGGCTGAAGCCCGCTGGCAGGCGCTGCGGGGCCTCGGGCAATTCCAGCGTCCCGGGGCCAGCCAGCGCTTGTACCGCAGGCAGTGCCGTTTGCGTTCCTCGTAACCGCTCATCAAGCCATTGCGCTTGAGGCCGAGTGACGCATACGGCGACCCGCGGTCGAGCCGGCGGTGGATGCTCTTTATTCGCCGCCTTCTTGGTCCCGGATCACCGCGTCGCTTGCCTCGCGCATCTGCACCTAAAGGAGAGAACCGTGATCACCACCCCAACAAGACCGCCTGCCGAGGAGAAAGACCTGGTACGCCTGGTGCGCGCGGCACAGGCCGGAAACCGCGAGGCGTTCGATACCCTGTTCCGCCGGTACGAGCGGGCCGTATTCCTGGCCGTGGTCCGCCAGATCGGCAACGAGGCCGAAGCGCAAGAGGTTTGCCATGAGGTGTTCATCCGGGCGATGCGCAAGATCGGCCAGTTGGATAACCCGCTGTGCTTTGGGGGGTGGTTGCGGTCCATTGCCCGGCGCATGGCGATCAATCGGGCGGCGCGGCGCGGGCCGGTGGTCCCCACCGACACCGATCGGCTGGCCGATGCCTGCGCCTCGAACGAGACACCGTTGGGCGCCATGCTGGCCCGCGAACGGTGCGACCAGCTCCATGCCGGTTTGAAGCGCCTGACCGATCTGGACCGCCGGACCCTGGAGGCCTTTTACTTCCACGGGCAGAGCCTGGTAGAAATGAGCA
>JBBIQF010000440.1:3708-5681 GCA_037442445.1 Planctomycetaceae bacterium | reverse complement strand
ACGATCAGGCGCCCTCGCAGCCGTGCGCCACGCGCGGCCACATGAAGCGGCGGATCATCGCACACCTCCCTAACATCGGGGTTCCCCACTTGCCTGGAGTCCGCCCGCGGCGGCCCGGACCTCAGCGGGGGAAACTGAGGTCACTCCTGCGGCTCGGCGAATGCGGCGGTGTAGCCCGCCTGCTTCAGTGCGGCGAGAATCTGGTCCCGGGGCACGGGGCAGCAAGGGTCGGTGGCCACCACCGCCTGGCCGGTGCGGTAATCGACCTCCGCGGCTACCACGCCCGGCACTTTGCGGATGGCGTCGGCGGCAACCGCAGCACACCCCTGGCAGGTCAACCCCTCGATTTGCAAGAGGGTGCGGCTGGCGCCGCCCGGAGGGCTGGAGGGCATGGGCGGCCCTGCGGGGATGGGGACATAGTGGGGCAAGACGAGCATCGCCGCGGCCAGGACCGCCACCACCCATAGCGCGGCCCGGCCGAGGGCCACCCTGCGCAGCGGCCGCTTTCCGGCCGGCGCCTGGCCGCCGCCTGGGGTCCCCGGCGCAGCGCTGCAGCACGTGTCGTGCCTGCCAGCGGAATTCTTCCTCTCCCGCCAGGTGAAGTAGAACGCGGCACCCAGAAAACCGAATGCCAGCACGACGAAGACCGGCCGAAAGGCCTCGACCGCCGCTGCGATCCCCGCTCCCGAGAGGCCTAAGGCGATCCACACCAGCGGCAGCCAGCAACAGCTCGATGCCGCCAGCGCCGCAACCGCCGTTCCAATCCAGGCCACTGTCCCCGCGCCGCGTGCCGAAAGATGGGGCGCGGATCGCTGCGCGCGGTTCGACGCCACGCCTTGCTGTGTAGGTTTCTCGGCATTCGCCATTTCCAATTCCTCCTTTGCAATCTGAATTCCCTTGGCCACGCTCCCCAGACAGCACGTGCCGGACGGGTTGGTGACGTGGCACCGACAGCCAAGCTCTTTCATTTTCTGGCGGATGTCCGCCAACGCCGAAGATTGCCCCTTGGTGCGGAGTTCCTCTTTGATCGTGGCGACCGAGTGGCCGAAGCAGTAGCACAAGGGGCGCTGGCCGCTTTTTTCCTTGATTCCCACGGCCACCCGGAGCTGGTGTTTGGTGAAAACGCCCGGCCCGTCCTCGGCGAAGTACACGACGTCGCACCCCGGCGAAGGGCAGAAGCGAAAGCCGGTGCGGGCGCCGCTCGGCTTGCAGCCCCCTGCCGCGGCGCTGGCCATGTCGCCGGGCGGCTCGTCCGGCGGCGGGATGGTCTGGGCATATTCGGGTCTCAAGAGAGCCCGCAGCGTCTCCCGGCCGACGGCATGCCCGGCGCTGCCGCACGAGGGACACGCCGGCTTTTTCTGAACGGCGCTCTGCGCGTTCACCCGGCAAACTCCTCTCCGTTGGTCCGCGGGGGCTTCTTGCCCGCGGAGGTCATGGCGGTTATATTATGAAGGTTGTACCCAAGTCCAAGGTCAAGGGCTTTTTTTCGCGCTCCTCGGCGGGCAGGTAGCCTTCGCACCGCGGTCACCCGGAAGAAAGTATACACCTTGCACTTAAGTGTAAGGTCAAACGCCTTTTCCCGGATTTTCGAGGCGCCCACCCGCGGGTGGGGCATGGGTAAGTACAGGAGGCTGTAAACGTGGTCGGTCCCTACACGATCAGCGAATTGGCCAAGGCGGCCGGGGTGCCCACGACGACCGTCCGGTACTACGAGCGGGTGGGGCTTCTCCGGCCGGAGGGCCGCAGCGCGGGCAACTATCGGCTGTACACCGAGGAATCGCTGCTGCGGTTGAAGTTTATCCGTGCGGCCAGGGCCACCGGGTTCACTGTGGAGGACGTGAAGCTCTTGCTTGGCCCGGGAGGCCGCCAGAGCCCGCCGTGTTCCGAGGTGCAGCATGTGATTCAGCAACGCTTGGCGCATATCAAAAAACGGCTGCGGGACTTGCGGCAGGTCCAGCGGGTGCGGAAGTTGT
>JBBIQF010000440.1:0-3698 GCA_037442445.1 Planctomycetaceae bacterium | reverse complement strand
AAGTGCATCGAGAGCCAGCAGGCCGGCTACTGCCACGTCGTCGAGGCGCTGCGCGGCCTGGCGTAGGGCGGCGCCGCGGGGCGGCGGGGCCCCCTACTGGGCACAACACGACAGCTTGGCAGGGTCTTTGTACCGGGAGATCGCGGCGATCTTGAGGGCCTCGGCCATCGTGGGGTACACGTGGATCCGGCCGGCGGCGAGGCTCTCGTATTTCTTCTTGCGGTACTCCTGGACAAGGCGGTCCTTCTGGGCAACAAGGGCCGCAAAGTCCAGCGCCATGGGAGACGGTGCAAGGCCGGGGTAGCGGGGGTGGCGCGCATCGTGGAGCAGCCTGGCCGCTTCGATCAGGTTTTTCGAGGGGAGGCAGCCGCGGTTCGCGCAGGTGCCGCCGACCACACGTTCCTCAGCCATCACCGCCGTGCGGCCCAATTCCTGCGCCGCCAGGGCGGCGGCGAAGGCGGTCGAGCCGCAACCGAGGATCACCAGATCAAACCGCTCTTCCATGGTGGGTCACCTATCGCCAGACCTGACTGTTTCGGGTCCTTGCAGGGGATTTTCGGAATGCCGCGGCGGCGTTTCCAGCCGGATTCGGCCGGACCGCCTTGAGCCGTTCCTGGCCGACTGGCGCCCAAGGGCCGGCCCGAGGCCCCCCACCGCGTGCCACGGTGCACTGCGGGTGCCGCTTGCGACTCCTGGGCCTCGGTGGGGGGCCGCTTGCGCTTATTCGCGTGCCGGCCGGCTGGGGCGAGGCCGCCGCACCCCGCTCATCCGAAAAAAAGTATACACCTTGCACTTAAGTGTAAGGTCAACGGCGTTTTCAAAAATTTTTCGAGGCCCTCGCCCACGAAGGGGCTAGTGGCAAGCACACAAGCCGAAAAGAGTACTCCGCCCCTGGAGGATCAGCAGGCTGGCCAAGACGGGCGGGCTCCCCGCGATCACTGCAGGGACTCCCGACTCCCCGGCAAACGCGGCCCGTTGGAGGCGGCCCTGAACGAGTCCTTCGGTTGTTCGCTATCGGCTCACGCCCCGGCTCTGCGGCCCCCGTGGGGTGCGGCGGCAGGCCTTGGCCTCAGTACGGCAATGCCAGGTCGGCCAGCACGGTTTCCAAGCCCAACGGCATGCGGCCCTTCTTGTTTGCCGATGTGCTGCCGAAGTCCGCGAAGGCCTGGTCTGCGGCTCGGGCTGGGGACCGAGCCAGGTCGTATATTGCTGCCGCGGCCAGTTCCTTCAATAGGCCGGAGTCCAGATCTCGTGGCAGCAACGCTGCCCGTTCCAGCGTGTTTTTCTCTTGCGGCCCGTGTTCAAGCAGCCGGTAGTGGTAATCGGCAAAGGCGGCATCGACGAGTTCGCTTATCGGCCCGCCCCATGGGGACGCTTGGCCAGCGTTCTCCCCGAGAACGCCGCCAGAGGCGGGCAAGACGCTGGCGCTGCCGCCGGAGGCGTGCGGGTTGACATGCTGCTGGTCGGGCAGGCCGTCGTTGTCGTCGTCGGTGTCGTTGGGCGTGGGATCGAGGTCCCCATTCCAGCTATAGGTCGAGTGGGGCAAGGCCGCCACCTCCGCGGTGTACGTGCCGTTGGGAACGTTGTTGACCCAGCCGCTGGTAAAGACGCCCGTGGTGCTGGTGGTTCCGGAGAAGGTGCCGCTTTTGGGGCCGGCCAGGACGACCGTGACCTGCGCTCCGGCCACGGGCTCGTCGGTGGCCTCGGGCACGCCATCGGCGTCCGAGTCGCGGCGAATGGTGACGAGGATTCGCTCGTCGTGCGCCTTGCCGCGGGTGCGGGACTCGAACACGATGTCCCAAACATACATGTCGTTGGGATTGCCGATCGGCCCCTCGTTGTCGAGGTTGGTTACCGATACGTCGGCGGGATCCATGCCGTTGTAGTTGGGGTCTGTGCTCGTCGCGGCCGCGGTGATAATCGTGTAGGCGATGTCGCCATCGGACTCCGTGTCGTCCTGGCCGTGCACGGTGACCGTTTGCGGCAGATTCCAATGGGCCGGGGTGAAGGTGAGGGTGAGACTTGCCGATGGCGCACCGCCGCCGGTGGAGACCAGCCCCTCGGTGGTGTCGCTGGAGGCGATGTCGATGGACACGTCGCCCGCAGGCTGCGAGGCGAGGACCACGGTGAACGTGGCCGTCTGGCCCGCCTCCGAGGTCATCAGCCCAGCGGTCGGGCTGACAGTGATGGCGGCGGGAACGAGTGGCGGTCTGCCGGAGCCGCCGTTATAAAGCTCGGCGATCTCGCGGTCCGACAGCGCGCGGTTCCAGATCGCCACCTCGTCGATCCGGCCGTCGACGGCGAAGTTGCGGCCATCGGCGTCATTGCGTTTGCCGACCAACAGCGGGTTGGTGGTGTCCGGCACCGGATCCGGGTCTGACCCAGAGACGATCAAGGCGCCGTCGTAAAAGATCTCGAAGGTTGTTCCGCTGCTGCGTGCCAGCACCTGGTGCCAGACGCCGGGCTGGATCGTTTGTATGGCCGAGGTCAGCTCGGCGCTCGGCCTGGCGAAGAAGTGCCAGCGATTGTCGACGAGCTTGGTCAGCGTCCAGCCGGGGCCGGATTGCCCGCTGAACTTTTCCAACAGGGTTTGCTCCCGGTCGGTATTGTTGAAGTTCACCCAGACCTGAAGGGTGAAGTCGTTGGCTCCGAAGTCGTAGATGGCATCATCGCCCGGCCGGGCGGCGTATTGTTTGCCGTTGTTGTGCAAGTCCAGCGCCTGGCCCATGAGGCCGGAGGCAAAACCGACCCCGCCGTACAAGACAAGGTCGGCGTCCGTGGGCGACAGATCGGCCCCGTCGCCGTCGAAGGGCCAATAGCCGATCAACCCGTCCGCAAGGCCCGTGTCGTTGTCCACGTTGGTCACCAGGACATCCTGCGGGTCGAGCCGCGCGTAGAGCGGGTCGCCGCTAACTGCCGGGTCAAGGACGATGGTGTACGCCACATCGAAATCCTCGTCCTGGTCGTCGATGCCGGTCACGGTGACCGTTTGCGGCATATTCCAATTGGCCGGGGTGAAGGTGAGGGTGAGACTTGCCGATGGCGTACCGCCGCCGGTGGAGACCAGCCCCTCGGTGGTGTCGCTGGACCACACGCCGATTGCCACCTCCGCCGAAGGCTTCGAGTCGAGCACCACGGTGAACGTGGCCGTCCCGCCGCCTTCCGTGGTCGCGAGCCCTTGGGTTGGGCTGGCGGTAATGCCCGCCGTGTCGCGGTCCACGTTGATGGCCGAAATGGCCGCCGACTTGCCGTCATAGTTCGGGTCGGAGCTGGAGGCGGCAAGGGCGATCCCGTAAAGGATATCGCCATCGTCGACAAAGTCGTCGAGGCCCGTGACGGTGACCGTCCGCGCCTGGTACCAGTCGGCCGATGTGAACACCAGGCTGGTCGAAGAGAGGGCGGCCTCGTCGGCGGCCTCGGGCGGCGTGATCGCCAATGCCACGGTCACGTCGGCCGAAGGCTGCGTATTCAGCCGGACGGTGAACGTATTGGCCGATCCTTCTTTGGTGGCCAGCGAGGTCTTATTGACCAGGATGCCCGGCGGGGGAGCGGCCTGGCTTGTTTCGATCTGGAGGATGTACTCGCCTTCGGTGGGATTGGCCAGGGGGGCATCCGACGCGAGGACCTCGACGTAGTAGTAGGTGCTTGCCCCGACGGGAGGAACGGAGTAGCTCAACAGGGCGTTGCGGCCGTCGCCG
>JBBIQF010000439.1:0-5683 GCA_037442445.1 Planctomycetaceae bacterium | reverse complement strand
GGACCGCGGCCCGCGCATCGTGGACACCGTGCGGCTGGTACGGAACATGGTCTGCTGCGGCGCGGCGTTGTGCGTTCCGGGCAACCACGACGTGAAGCTCATGCGGAAGCTCCGCGGCAGGGACGTCCAGATCACTTACGGGCTGGCGGAGAGCCTTGCCGAGATCGAGGCGCTGCCCGAACCCGTCAAGGAGCCCTTCCGGAAAGCACTCGCCGCGTTCCTCGATGACCTCGTGAGCCACTACGTCCTCGACGACGGCAAACTGGTGGTGGTTCACGCCGGGATGAAGGCCGAGATGCAAGGTCGCGGTTCCGCAAAAGTGCGTGACTTCGCGCTTTACGGCGAAACCACAGGCGAGAGCGACGAGTTCGGCCTGCCCGTGCGCTTCAATTGGGCCGCGGAATACCGGGGCTCGGCAATGGTGGTGTACGGCCACACGCCTGTCCCCGAACCCGAGTGGCTCAATGGGACGGTCAATATCGACACGGGCTGCGTCTTCGGCGGCAAGCTGACCGCCCTGCGCTACCCGGAAAGGGAGTTCGTCTCGGTGCCCGCTGCGCGAACCTACTGCGAACCCGTTCGGCCCTTTCTCGCCCACGGCCCCGCCCTCCTCTCCCGTGCCCCCGAGCGGCGGGGCATGGAAGGGCTCACCGCGCAGCAGGCCCACGACGAGGTGCTCGACGCCGAAGACGTGCTCGGAAAACGGATCATCTCCACCCGTTTGCGGGGCAACATCACCATTCGCGAGGAGAACGCGATTGCTGCCTTGGAGGTGATGAGCCGCTTTGCCGCCAATCCGAAGTGGCTGATCTACCTTCCGCCCACGATGTCTCCTTGCGAGTCGAGCAGCGAACCCGGGATGCTCGAGCACCCCGCCGAGGCGTTCGCCTACTACCGCACCCAAGGCGCGCCGCAAGTGATCTGCGAGGAAAAACACATGGGATCGCGGGCCGTGGTCGTGATCTGCCGGGATGAGCAGGCGGCCGTTGCGCGATTCGGCGTGGTTGAAGGGGAGCGGGGCATCGTTTATACGCGAACGGGGCGGCGGTTCTTCAACGATGCGGAAATGGAACGGCAGTTCCTCGACCGGCTCGGCGCAGCGCTGGCCGCCGCGGGACTCTGGGACACGTTCGCCACAACGTGGGCCTGTCTGGACTGCGAACTGATGCCGTGGTCGGCCAAGGCGCAGGAACTTCTGCGGACGCAGTATGCGGCGGTCGGTGCCGCAGGCCGGGCCGCTCTGCCCGGTGCGGTCGCCGCTCTGCAACAGGCCACCGCACGGGTGGGCGAGGAGGAGCGGCAAAAGCTCGCCACAATCACGGAGGAATACCGGCGCCGGGAGGAACACCTCGGCAGGTTCGTTGCCGCTTATCGGCAATACTGCTGGCCGGTCAATTCGTTAACCGACCTGAAGCTGGCGCCTTTTCACCTGTTGGCGACCGAGGGGCATGTCCACACAGCCAAGACCCATGCCTGGCACATGGAGACGCTCGCCGCAATCTGCCGGCAGGATCCCGAACTGCTGTTGGAAACCCCTTACAAGCTCGTGGACGTTACCGACCCGGCCAGCCAGGCCGAAGCTGCCGAGTGGTTCGCCCGCCTCACCGAACGGGGCGGGGAAGGAATGGTGGTCAAACCGCTCGATTTCATTCTGCGGAGCAAGCGGGGCCTTGCCCAGCCCGCCGTGAAGTGCCGGGGCCGGGAGTATCTGCGGCTGATCTACGGCCCGGACTACACGACCCCGGAGAACCTCGCCCGACTGCGGACCCGGGGATTGAGCCTGAAGCGTTCTTTGGACCTCAATGAGTTCGCACTCGGCATCGAAGGGCTGGAACGCTTCGTGCGCGGCGAGCCCCTGCGGCGGGTGCATGAGTGTGTTTTCGGCGTTCTCGCACTGGAAAGCACGCCCGTGGACCCGAGGCTGTGACCTGCCCGCACAATCGCCCCAGACGGCTATGCTGCGGTCGGCCAAGTGCCTTGCCCCACGGGCAGTCGATCGGGGTCCGGCCGCCGCGATTGAATCCGCCGCGCCGGCTTGTTCCTGCTCCGTGCTCCCTGCCCCGTGCTCCGTGCTTCCTGCTCCCCGTAGCCGGCGTTCGGCCCCGGGCGATACAATTCCCATTGGGCCTGAGGAGGTTGTGGAGCGAGGGATGTCTATGAGCGACGACCAACGGGCTCGGGAGCTGGCCGATCGCGCCCGGCCGTTTTCCATCCAGGTGGCCGACCGTATCCAGCGGCTGCCCCCCTATCTGTTTGCGCGCATCAACCGTTTGAAGTATCAGAAGCGCCGGGCCGGCGAGGACGTGATCGACTTGGGGATGGGCAATCCGACCGACGCCCCCGAGGCGCTGGTGATCGAGAAGCTGGCCGAGGCCGCCCGCGATCCCCGCAACCACGGCTATAGCGAATCGTGGGGGCTATTGAATCTGCGCCGCGAGGTGGCCAGCAAGTATTACAAGCAGCATGGGGTCCGCCTGGACCCCGAGCGGGAGGTAATCGTCTGCCTGGGCTCCAAGGAGGGGTTCAGCCATTTGTGCCTGGCGTTGATCGGGCCGGGCGACACGGCCATCATTCCCAACCCCTCGTACCCGCCGCATTTGTATGCCGTGGCCCTTGCCGGCGGCAACCAGATCGCCTTGGAGGTGGCCGATCCCGAGAAACTGCTTTCCAACATCGCCTACACCTGCCAGCACCTGTACCCCCGGCCGAAGCTGCTCGTCGTCAACTTTCCGCATAATCCCTCGACGGCCACGGTGGAACCCGAGTTCTACGTGGAGGTGGTCAAGCTGGCCAAGCGGTACGGGTTCATGGTGATCAGCGACCTGGCGTATGCCGATGTAACGTTCGATGGCTACCGGGCGCCGAGTTTTCTGGCCGCCCCGGGGGCCTTGGACGTGGGGGTCGAGTTCACCACGATGAGCAAGGGGTACAACATGGCGGGCTGGCGGGTGGGGTTTTGCGCCGGCAATGCCGAGATGGTCCGCGCCTTGGGGACCATCAAGACGTATTACGACTACGGCATGTTCCAGCCGATCCAGATTGCGGCCATCGTGGCGTTGCGGCATACCGAGGCGGCCGTCGAGGCCCAGGCCAAGGTGTACCAGCGGCGCCGCGACGTGCTGTGCGAGGGGCTGGAGCGGCTGGGCTGGCCCATCACCCGGCCCAAGGCCACCATGTTCGTCTGGGCCAAGATTCCCGAGCCCTGGGCCAGCGAAATGGGGTCCTTCGATTTCGCCATGAAGCTGCTGGAAGAGGGGAACGTGGTGGCCAGCCCTGGGGCCGGTTTCGGGCCGGCCGGCGAAGGCTATTTGCGCCTGGCCCTGGTGGAGAACGAAAACCGGCTGCGCCAGGCGGTGCGCCAGATCGGGCGTTGTTTGGGGATCAAGGTCGCTGCCCGCAGTTGACCGCTACCACCCCAGCACGCGTTTCCAGCGATCGAGGTTCCAGCGAGCCTTTTCGGCGGGGGTCATGCGCTCGAAATCGGGGTCGGCACCGGGGGGAGGGACGCCGGGCACAACCGCGGGCCGGGGCAGCACCGCCGCCCTCGGCGCCGGCCGCGTGGCCCCGCTATACGCGCTGGCTGTGGCCGTGCGCTGCATGTCCTCGTCCAGCGTGCGCAGGGACGGAATCTTCAGCCGCGCCAGGTCGGCGTGATAGGCCCGCACCGCCTCGGCCGGGCCGATCTGGTCGTCGGCCACCAGCCGCAAATAGCGGACGAAAGTCAATTGGTGCTCGGCGCTGTTGATCTTCCGGCCGTACAGGGCGACCCGCGCCCCGGCTTTCTTGGCCTCCCAAAGCATGTAAAAGGCGTCGAACGTGGTGCCGGCCGAGCCGCCCAGGATGCCCACCACCAGCGTCGGGTCGTAGTGCACCAGCGCCTCGATCGCCGCCGGACCGTGGTAGGGAATCTTCAAGAACAGCGGCCGGCCCCGCAAGGTGACCCCGGCCAAGGTCCGGGCGATATGGTCGTTGATGAATCGGGCCACATCGGCCGGCGGATGCTCGCCCGTGGCGTTCGGGTCGAACACCTCCAGGAAGTGGCGGAACCCCTTGGCCTCGGCCTCCAGCCGAAAGGCCTTGTAGGCCTCCAGGGTGGCGCGGTCCAGCTCGACATCGTTGTTGAAGGTGACGGAATACAATCCCAGGTCGGCCCCCAGGCGGCGCTCGTGGGGTTCGCACTCCAGCTTGCCGCACATGATGTGGTCGATGGTGGCGGTGCGGAACGGCCGGGAGGGCTGCGAGGGGTACCGCCCGGTGCCCGCGGCCAGCCAGATATCGGTAGCATCGTTGGCCCGCACCGCCGGGGTAACCGGGCTGGTATCGAACAACCGCTCCTGGATGGTCAGTATCTCGCTGGAGCTGGCGCTCATGAGCATGATGTCCACATCGCCGGCCAGGACGATCTCGCGCATGAGCTGGCGGTACTCGGCCAGCGAACGGAAGCGGGCCTCGTGGCCGTGATACTCCGGGCTTCTCCCCGGCGCTGCCAAACCGAAACCCATGTCGGCGTCCTTGGCGTCGGCCAGGATGAAGTCTTTCGACGAGCTGTCCGCGCGGATGCGGGCCAGTTTGCGGTCGAGCGTTTTTTCCATATCCAGCAAGCGTTTCGGGTTGCCGAAGACCCCAAGCCCGCGCCGGCTGCGGGCTGGGAGGGCCTCTTCCGCAGTATACTGTACGGCAAGGTGCCGGGGCGAGCCCGCAGGCTCGACGTGTTCGTTACAGCCGGACCGCACGCTCCCCCCGCGGCAGCGGCATACCCCGGCCCGCCCAGGGCGTTTCCCATGATCCTCGAAGGAGTGCTGACCACGCTGGACTGCTGCGGCCGGGTGCATATTGCAGCCATGGGCGCGGAGATTGCCGATCCGCCCCCAAGCGTCCCCGAGCACCTGGTGTTGCGCCCGTACCAGAGTTCGCAGACGTTTGCGAACCTTCGGCGGGACGGCCGGGGGGTGTTCCAGATCACCGACGATGTCGAGCTGTTGGCCCGCAGCGCGGTGGGGCGGGCGGAGTGGCGGGGGGGCGTGCCGGCGGGGTGCTGGCCGGAACCGCTGGTTCTGCCGGAGGCCTGCCGCTGGTACGCCCTGGAGGTCCGCCGGATGGAAACGCCGGGCCCTCGCAGCCGCATCGAGGCCGCCGTGGTGGCCTCCGGCCGGCACCGCGAGTTCTGGGGCTTCAACCGGGCCAAACACGCCGTGATCGAGGCGGCCATCCTGGCCAGCCGGGCGCACCTGCTGCCGATGGCGGACATTCGGGCCGAATTGGACCGGCTCGCCCCACTGGTGGAAAAGACCGGCGGGGCAGCGGAGCGCCGGGCGTTTGCGTTTTTGTGCGATTACCTCAAGGCGCTAGGGCAGGAGCCGCGATGATGCCCCAGGCCGTCGAAGTGATTGCGCCCAGCCGGCTCCATTTCGGGTTGCTTTCGGTGCATCGCAGCGATCCGCAGCGTTACGGGGGCGTGGGGGCGATGGTGGCCACGCCCGGAATCCGCCTGGTGGTGCGCTGGGGCAAGGGTCTGGTGGCCACGGGGCCGCTGGCGGCCCGGGCCAGGCGCCTCGCCCGCCGCGTGGGATCGATCCTGCTGGGCGCCGTGCCGGAAGTCCACATTCGCATCCATGCGGCACCGCCAGAACACGTGGGGCTGGGCACGGGAACGCAGTTGTCGATGGCGGTGGCGGCCGGGCTG
>JBBIQF010000438.1:0-5685 GCA_037442445.1 Planctomycetaceae bacterium | reverse complement strand
GCGGCTGACGTGTTTGAGCATGGCCGATTCTTTCGCCGGCCGGAAGGTACCGGGACCACGTGGCGGGCATCAGTTCCACATCATGCTGGGGCACTCGCCCGATTTCGCGCTGGCCGAGCAGGACGCCGACCTATTGATTGCAGGCCATACGCACGGTGGGCAAGTATGTCTGCCTGTGGTGGGGCCGCTTGCGACAAACACCCGGTTGCCGCGCTCTTGGGCAGCGGGCCTAACTCGCCTGCCCGGCGGCGGTTGGCTCTTGGTGTCGCGAGGAGTGGGGTTGGAGCGGGGGGATGCGCCGCGGCTGCGATTCCTGTGCCGGCCTGAGCTGGTGGTGATCGACCTGATCCCGTCCACCCCGTGACGGCGCGGAGGGGCTCTGGAGGGGGGAACGCCCCTGCGATGTGCGATTTCGGAAACCCCAATAGGAGCTCAAGGGTTTCAACGGCGAAACTCCGGCACGCGAACCCCTCAAGGAGCGGGATGTCTATGCCCCAAATTGGTCTTTTCGCTTCCTTCGCGTCTAGAAATTGGCTTTGTTGTACCCCCCAGAACTGACGGGGCTTTCCCCCGCTGGGAACTCGCTGTTCCCCGCTTGGCGTCCAAGGGTGTGATAGCGGCGAAGCGCGGTCCGGCCTAGATGGGGGAGATGTTTCCCCACAAGATTGTGGTCGCAGGTGGCAGGACGAGCGACTCTACCGAATCTTCCGCTGTTTCCTGTCTTGCCTAATTGACACTTTCGCGCTGGCCGTTATCTTATTAGGTTCCGCGGGGAATGTCCGGTTTTTTCTTGCTGCAACGGAACGGCGCATCGGAACAGGAACGGACCGCCGCTTCCCCGCTCGGCGAGTTTTTCGGTCCAACCACTGGGTGTTTCGCAATCGCAACATTGCGCCGCGCGGTTCGTTGATCCCACGCAACATGCCCTATGCGGGTGAAGGGGCGGGCGAGGACTTTGCCGGTCCCGAACCGCTTGTCCGGCAATGAGTTGCGCGCTGGGCCCCGGCTATTGCCCGAGCCGTGGCACCCGGCGTGCGTTGCGTTGCCGGTCAAGTTGTTCTCCTCGGCTTGGACCTCCCACCCCACCGCCTAAAGGATTCGACCTTGCGCCGCGCACCGAAAAGTCCCAAAGGCAGGAACCCTCGCGTGAAGACCGCTCTTGCAGCACCTCGGCAGCACAACAATCATCGGGGTAGAAACCCCAAGAAAGCGGGCAGAGTTCTGGACGACCTCGATCATCGCGATCTGGCCGGCGAAGAAGAGGAGGCCCCCCTTCTGGATGACGATCTGGACGATTTCGCCCCGGAGGCCGACCCCGAAGAAACCGGGGCCGACGACCAGATCGACGATCACGTCCGCATCTACCTGATGCAGATGGGCGAAATCCCCATGCTCTCGCGCAAGGAGGAGATCCGCATCGCCCGGCGGATCGAGCGGACCCGCACCCGGTTCCGCCACAGCATGCTGGCCACCGACTATCTGCTCCAGGCGGCGGTGGCGCTGTTGGAGAAAGTGCGGGACGGCCGGCTCCGCCTGGATCGCACCATCGAGGTCTCGGTGACCAATCTGCGTGCCAAGCGGCGCGTGATGAGGCTGTTGGGGCCGAATCTGCACACCCTCAAGCACCTGCTGAAGCGCAACCGTGAGGATTTCCGCATTGCCATTTCGCGGCAGCGTCCCAATGCCGAGCGGCACGAGGCATGGCGGCGTCTGGTTTGCCGGCGCAACAAGGCGGTGCGCCTGGTGGAAGAGCTGGGCCTTCGGATTCAGCGCCTTCAGCCGATTCTGGAGAAGCTCCAGCAGATTTCCGAGCGGATGACGCAACTCCACCAGGAACTGACTGAGGCGCAGCGCCTGCGCCAGGCCGATCGCCTGGCCGCTTTGCGCCGCGAGCTTCGGCACCTGATGAAGGTAACGCTGGAAAGCCCCTCGACGCTTCGGCGGCGGTTGGAAAAGACCCAAGAGCTTCAGCGGGAGTACGACGCGGCCAAGCGGACCCTTTCGGCCGGCAACCTGCGCCTGGTGGTCTCCATCGCCAAGCGCTACCGCAACCGGGGCGTGAGCTTTTTGGATCTCATCCAGGAAGGCAACACGGGATTGATGCGGGCGGTGGACAAGTTCGAGGCCGGGCGGGGCTACAAGTTCTCGACCTACGCGACGTGGTGGATTCGCCAGGCCATCACCCGGGCAATTGCCGACCAGAGCCGAACCATCCGCGTGCCGGTCCATGTGATCGAGAATATGAGCAAGGTGCGGGCGGTGACCGGCGAACTGGTGCAGCGGTGTGCCGGCCAGCCCACGCTGGAGGAGACGGCCGCGGCGGCCGGCCTCTCGGTGGAAGAAACCCGCTGCGTGCTGCAAATGGGCCGGCAGCCCTTGTCGCTCGACCAGCCCGTGGGCGACCACGACGATAGCTACTTCGGCGAGTTCGTGGCCGATTACCGCGAAGAAGACCCCCTGCACCAAATGAATCATGAGGGCTTGAAGCGCTGCCTGGCCGATGCCCTGGCCGGACTGACCTACCGGGAGCGGGAGATCATCCGGCTCCGCTACGGACTGGCCGACGGCTACAGCTACACCCTGGAAGAGGTGGGCAAGATCTTCTCGGTGACCCGCGAGCGGGTACGCCAGATCGAGGCCAAGGCGGTGCGCAAGCTCCAGCATCCGATCCGTTCGCGGCGGTTGTCCAGCTTTTTGGATCGGCCGATCGAACCCAAGCGGCTTTGCCCGTTCGAGCGCCTCCGGCCCGGCGGCCCGAATGGCCATGCCGAGAGCGCCGCGCCTGCCGGCGGCTCCCCCGGCGCCACGCCGGCCGCCAATGCCAACGGCGCGGGCGGGGGGCAGGTTTCCAGCGCCTCGGTGGCGGCGGGAAAAACCGAGGCCGCCGGCTAGGCCTCTTCGACAAAGCGGAACTTCAAGGCCCGGGCCAGTTCACGCATCGGCTCGCGCAAGTCGCCGTAGAACGTCACCCGGTGCCAGCCGTACAGGTCCCAATAGGTCATCAGCTTTTCGACGTCGCCGACGACCTCGCCGGCCAGCTTGGTGCGGCAGGCGCGATCGAGCACGATGTTGTCGGCGGCCTTGGCGCGGTGGAAGAGGATTTCCTGCCGCCCGGGATGGATTTCCATGGTCGAGGTCATGTACCCCAGCGGCAGGAACGACCGCACCGATGCCCCCTTGCGGTCCTCGTTGTGGGTGAGGATTTCGAAGGGGTTTTCCGGGCCGTCCGGCCCCAAGGCCCGCGTCGGCGCCACGCAATGGGTGTACACGATTTGGCGCTTGGAGGTATCCATGACCGGGTCGGAGATGTAGCCGGGCCGGCCGGCTAGGTGCCTGACGGCCATCATGGTGATGCTCGATAGCAGGTCGGCTTCGCAGGCGCCGATCCAGCCGCGGTTGAGCAGCTCCACGAATCCCAGGCAGGGGTAGGCCTGCAAGTGGCCGCTGTAGAAGCCACCCAGGCAGTTGATGGTGATGGCCTCGGAGCCGTGCTTTTTGAGCAGGGCTTCCTGGGCCAGGTGCTGCCGGGCCGACTTCTCTAAGGTGGCGTCGGCGTCGGCGCCCAAGGCGACCGTTTTTGCGGCAGACTTCCAGCGGGCCGCGATCTGCCGCGCCTGGTCCCGGTCCGTGGCCTCGTAGGCGGCCGCCATCTCCTTGAAGTCGATCGGCACCACCTCGATACCCAGGTGCTGGGCGATCTCCTTGACCACGTTGTGCATCCGGCCGCCCACGGTGAGCAGCCGGGCCCCCTTAAGGGCCCGCAGGCACTGGCCCACGCCGGCCAGCTTCAGCGGATCCTCTTTGCAGGGCCCCTCGGTCGGAGGTGCGGTCCGCTGCCGGCGTACCTCGTCGCAGGCCTTGACGAAATCGGCGGTGGTCCCCTTGGCCAGCACGGTGAAGCAGCGGGCCGAAGCGGCCAGGTCTTCCAGCCGGGTCGAAGCCACCACCGAAAAGTTGCGGTGCTTGCGCCGCATCCCGGCCGTGTACACCAAGAAGCCGCCGCTGCCCGAGAAGGGGAAGTCGGCCACCAGCGTCGGCTTGCCCGAGGCCACCACCGTCTGCATCACCTGCACCCAGTTGTTCATCTGGTACACCAGGTAGCCGTCGATGCCCTGCCCCTGGTCGGCAGCCAAGAGCTTCTGGGCATGCTCGGGGCCGTGGCAGACGGTGGGCAGAAACTCGACCTCCGGGCACAAACGGCTCAAGGCGTTAGTGACTTCCTGGATGTCGGACGAAAAGTCGTAGCCGATGTGCGGCCATGTGGGCCGATCCTGCTTCAGCGCGAAGCAGGCGAACACCAGTCGAACCCGCACCCGGGGCCGACTTTCGGCAGCCTGGGCGGCCTGAACCGGCCGCGCAAGAATCCCCGCAGCCATCGACGTACAGGCCCCGCATGCCCCCGCCAGAAAACGACGCCGGCTGGTACAACACGCACAGCCGACCGGCACACTCTGCAAGCGTTCCATGGTCAACCTCCCGGAGCGATACCTCCCTCCCAACCACAGGGGGAACACCGCGTTCTGCCCTCTGTTATCGCCCCGGTGCTTCCAGAAGGCAACCCCGGCGGCACGCCGGCCCCCGCCGCCAAGCGCGGTGAAACCGAGAGCACGCCCCGCGGCGGTCAGCCGGTACAGGCGCGGCCCTTCCACGTCTTGGCAGCGAGGCTCAGCACACCGGCAAGCGCGTAGCGACCTTCTGCCAGGACATCGGACCGGATGTTCCGATTGGGCAAAGTTTGCGGGCCGTGTAACACCGCCTAGGCGCCTTGCGGGCAAGCCTTTCGGCAGCCACGGCGAAGAACTTCAAAGTTTTTTCGTCTTCCTAACCTCTTGTGCTACTTTGGGTAGCTTCGCGCGCGCCCGTGTCGGGCAAACTTTTCCGTTTGCCCCGGCGTAACTTATTCGCCAAATTCTTGTAAAGGGGCCTGGTATGGAGCCTTGCGCCCGGGCTGCGCCGGGCTGGGAGTTCTTGAAGAAATCGCATATCCCAACTGCGGTAAGGTAGACGGACATGAACCCTCGCGTGGTACTGGCTTTCGTGATCGTGGCAGCGGGCAGCCGGCTGGCTGGTGTGGCCGCCCAGGACTGCTGTAGCGCCTCGGCTACTCCGGTGACCACCTCCATGGTGGCTGCGACCACCACGGCCTTTCCCGTGGCCGCCTACCGGCTGGAATATCAGACGTACTACGAGCCGCAGCAAATCACGGCCTACCGCATCGAATACGAGACGGTGTGCGAGGAGCGGCCGGTGCTCAGCTACCGGCCCGTGTGGGAAACCCGCGTCGAAAAGCGCCAGTACACCGTTGCCCGCCAGGTGGCCGAGACCGCCAACTACCAGCAGCGGCGAACCGTGTGGCGGCCGGTGTGGGAAACCCGCATCGAGGACCGCAGCTACGACCGCATCCGTTATATCGAGGAGACGGCCGAACGCGAGGAACGCCAGATCGTCTGGCAGCCCGTCTGGGAAACTGCCCAGCGCCAGGTGCTCCGCACGGTGATGCGACCCGTCGAGCAGGTGGTCTTCCGCACCGAATACACCACCATGATGGAGCCGGTTACCACGGCCCACACCCAGTGGATCGACCAAAGCTTCACCACGCAGCAAATCGTGCTCCGCCAGCCGTGGCTGTTCCGCTACCGCTTGGCCTATCAGCCCCCCACCACCGTGATGGATCCGGTCACCGGG
>JBBIQF010000437.1:0-5687 GCA_037442445.1 Planctomycetaceae bacterium | reverse complement strand
GAACACGATACTCGGGTTGGTGGGATCCTGCGGGGCGTCGAACTGGGCGTTGATCGCCAGGCTGGGCACTTCCGGGTCGGTGGGGGGCTGGCTGACGATAGCGCCGTCCCAGATCATGCCTACGTCGGCCTCGACGATCTCGCGGCGTGTGCGCCACACCGTGCCGTCCGGCAGGCTGAATGTGCCCTGCCCCTGCGGAACCCATCGCGTGGCCTGGATGTTCTCCGAAAGCAGAAGCGTGTTGGACGACCCGTCGCGCTGGGTTAGCCAGTCGGCCGAGACCTTGGCTCCATTGAAGAGCGTCGAGTTGGTCTGGTGGTTGAAGCAGACGCCCGTTCGATTGCCGTCGGGGGTGATGGGGTTGGTCGAGCCAAACGGGTGCGTGGCCGTGCCATCGGCGATGCCGGTATTGACCACATAGGCCAGCGGGGTGGGATTTTGCGGGTCGATGTCCGGCGGGTTGCTCGGGCAGGTCGTGTAACCCAGGTTCAAGCGGTGGCGGTAGGTCACATTCTGGTCCTGCCACAAGTCATACACGTCGCGGCGCTCCATGTGGGGCATCAGCAACACCACCCAGCTCGCATTGACCTGGGGCGCGGCGGGCTCATTGTCCTGTTGCCCGGCCTTGCTGAAGAGCGGCTTGGCATACGGCGGGAAGTAGTGGAACTGGGTCTCGAAGCTTTGGGCGGCCTTGGCCAGTTGGTACTGGTTGTTCATGCACTGGGTCCGGCGGGCCGACTCGCGGGCGTTCTGCACAGCCGGCAACAACAGGGCCATCAGCATCCCGATGATGGTGATCACCACCAGGAGTTCGACCAGGGTGAAACCTCGTTTGCGAAGCATGTCTTTCCTCCCATTGTCCCCCAGGCCCTTAAGGGCCGTACGAGCCCGTCGCGCCGGCCGATCGAGCCGGGGAACGCCAATCCCAGCCCTTGCACTTGTATTGTCGCAGAAGTCCAGCGCGAAATCCAGGGTTTTATGGGGCGGAAATCGGCCAATTGTGCCGGGCAGGTCAGCGGCGACGGGATCGCCGTTTGGACAGGGACAGGGCGCCAACTACTTTGGGTACATCAGAATGCACCGGTCGAGGGGTTCCGTGCCGGGGCTGCAACCCGGCAAGACGCGGAGCCCGCCTTGCACCAGCCGCGGCTTCCGCCAAGCTTTGGGACGCCGGCCCAAAAAATCGCGCGGAATTGCCCCAGGCCCCCTGCCCAGTGCTTGACAAATCTCTCCGCTTCGTTCCATAATCAAGCCGTCCGTGCGAGTTCCCTATACGTTGCTATCGGGGAGATGCCTAATGTACACGAGGTGCTTGGCTTGGATCGCCGCGGTCGGGTTGGCTGTGTTGGCCATCGCAGGGTGCAGCGGGGGAGACCCGCTCCAGCGGCAGGCGATTTCGGGAACGGTGACCTTCAAGGGCCAGCCGTTGGACAAGGGAACCATCAAGTTCCTCCCCGCCGACCCGCAAAGCAAAGGCGCGCCGGGGGGTGCCGCGATCACCAATGGCCAGTTCAGCCTGCCGGCAGCCCAGGGGCTTGCGCCCGGCAAGTACCGGGTGCAGATTTCCTCGCCGGTCGGCGGTGTGGAGCCTGGTCCCGACGAAGCGCCGGGCGAATCCAGCAAGCTTGCCGAGGAGAGGATCCCAGCCAGTTGGAACACCGAAAGCAAGCACGAAATCACCGTGGAACAAGGGGGAGCCAACAAGTTCGATTTCAAGATCGACTGAGCGTGTTGGTGGCGCACCGCGCAGTGTGCCGCTGCTGGCCGCCGGGCAAGCCGTGCAACGTGCGTCGAGCCGGGCACGGCCCCTGCGGTGCCATGGCACACCGCGCTGGGCGCTGGATTGTCTTATCTCGTCTCAATCTTGAGGAGGTACCGTTATGTGCCGTCGCCGTCGGGGGTTTACCCTGGTCGAATTGTTGGTGGTCATTGCGATCATCGGGATACTGATTGCGCTGTTGCTGCCGGCCGTCCAGGCCGCGCGCGAGGCCGCTCGCCGCAGCCAGTGCTCGAACAACCTCAAGCAGCTCGGGCTGGGGTTCCACAACTACCATGATGTGTACAAGAGCCTCATGGTAGGGGCGTGGAGCTGCTGCTGGGGGACCTGGAAGGTCTCCATCCTGCCGTACATCGAGCAGAAGAGCCTGTACGACCTGTATTCGCCGGTCAAGCCGCCGTACGATCCCAGCAACCGGCATCGCTATTCGAGCGGCGATTGCCCCACGTGCACCCCGCCGCACCGGAACCGGACGGTGGTGGGCACCATGATCTCGACGTTCCACTGCCCCAGCGATACCCCTGCCCAGGGTATTTCGGGCATCTGGTCGCACAACTACGCGGCCAACTATGGCAACACGTATTACACCCAGGGCGGCACCATCTCGGCCCCGTGGAATGGCTTGGTGTTTCTGGGAGCACCATTCCAGACCACCTGGAGCAACCCGCCCGACCCGTCCCATTGGCACGGTTTTCAAGAGATTCGCGACGGACTGAGCAACACCATGCTGGCGGCCGAAGTGCTCATCGGCGGCCCTGGCGACCTGCGGGGGTTCAGTTGGTGGAGCGATGCCTGTGGGTTCCAGACCTTTCAGCCGCCTAACAGCACGATCCCGGACCGGATTTACGCCGCCTACTACTGCAAGAACCGGCCGCAGGATAACCTGCCGTGCGATGTATCGACCAGCACCGACCCCACCATGTTCGGCGCCCGCAGCCGGCATCCCGGCGGCGTGCAGGTGGTGCTTGGGGATGGCTCGGCCCGGTTCATTTCCGACACCATCAACATCAACACCTGGCGAGCGCTGAGTACGACCCGCGGCAACGAGCCGCTGGCCAACTTCTAAGTGCCGCAGGCCGACACGCCTGTGCCACAAGGCTGGGTCGGGAGCCGGGCGGCCATCAGTCCCTGACACCCGCCACGCGTCACCGGACAGCGGAGACCTGTCCGGCCCGGCTCCCGGGGCACGCCCCGGCCCGCTAGAATTGGGCGTTGATGACTCGCATCCGCATTGCCGCAGCCGTGCTGAACCAGACGCCCCTGGATTGGCACGGCAACCAAGCCCGAATTGTCTCCGCGATCGACGAGGCCCGAGCTGCCGGCGCCAGCCGTCTGTGCCTGCCCGAGCTTTGTGTGACGGGTTACGGGTGTGAGGACGCCTTCCACAGCTCGCATGTGGAGGAGACCGCGCGCCGTGTCCTGGCGGCGATCGTCTCCCACACGGCGGGCATGGTCGTCTCGGTGGGGCTGCCCGTGCTCCATCGCAGTGCCCTGTTTAATTGCGCCGCGTTGGTGGTGGACGGCCGGGTGGCGGGGTTTGCGGCCAAGCGGTTCCTGGCCGGCGAAGGCCTGCACTACGAGCCCCGGTGGTTCAAGCCCTGGCCCCGGGGCGTGCGCGACGTGCTCCAGTGGGAGGGGAAGGAATACCCGATCGGCGATCTGGTGTTCGATTGCGGCGGGGTGCGGATCGGGTTCGAGATTTGCGAGGATGCCTGGGTGGCGGCCCGGCCGGGAAGCGATTTGTCGCTTATGGGTGTGGATGTCATCCTCAACCCCAGCGCCAGCCATTTCGCGTTCGGCAAGTTCGAGGTCCGCAAGCGGATGGTGATCGAGGGGTCGCGGGCCTTCAACGTCAGTTATGTGTACACCAACCTGGTGGGGAACGAGGCGGGGCGGATCATCTACGACGGCGGGGTGCTGATGGCCTCGGCGGGCCGATTGGTGGCCCAAGGCCCGCGTTTTTCGTTCGCTCCGGTGCGCGTGACGACCGCTGTGGTCGATGTGACCGCCACGCGCATGAGCCATGCCCGCACCGGCAGCTTTCAGCCCTCGCTGGCTGGCCAGGGCGCCGCCCCGGTCGAATGCCCCTTCCGCTGGCCCGAGGTCGAGCCGGAAGTGCCCCGGCTGGAGGTCCCGGCCTGGGAGGCCAGCCCGCACTTGAAAGAGGAGGAGTTCACCCGGGCGGTGGCCCTGGGGCTGTTCGATTACTTGCGCAAGAGCCGCTCGCACGGGTTTGTCGTCAGCACCAGCGGCGGGGCCGACTCGTCGGCCATCGTCTGCCTGGTCGGCATGATGGTGGCCCTGGCCACTCAGGAACTCGGGACCGAAGGCTTCAACGAGGCCTTGGGCTACATCCCGGGGCTGAAGGACGCCACCACCCATCGCCAGCGGGTCGGGCGCTTGTTGCACGGGGTGTACCAGGCCAGTGCCCACAGCAGCAACGTGACCCGCCAGGCCGCCTGCGACGTGGTCGAGGCCATCGGCGGCCAGATGAGCGTGCTGGACATCCAGCCAATGGTCGACCAATACGTGGGGGCCATCGAAGCGGTGCTGGGCCGAAAACTTTCATGGCAGACCGACGACCTGGCCCTGCAAAACATCCAGGCCCGGGTGCGTGCGCCCACCGTGTGGCTGCTGGCCAACCTGAGGAACGCCCTGCTGCTTGCCACCAGCAACCGGAGCGAAGCCGCGGTGGGCTACGCCACGATGGACGGCGACACGGCCGGCGGCCTGAGCCCCATCGCCGGCATCGACAAGGCGTTCTTGCGGCAATGGCTGCGATGGGTGGAAACCGAAGGGCCGCACGGGCTGTTCGCCGTGCCCGCGCTGGCCGCGGTCAATCGCCAGGCCCCCACAGCGGAACTGCGGCCGCCGGAGGCCGGCCAGACCGACGAGGCCGACCTGATGCCCTACCCCGTGCTGGACGCCATCGAGCGGGCGGCCATTCGCGACAAGCAGTCGCCGCTGGAAACATTCCGCCTCATGCGCACGCAGTTCCCGCAGTACTCGATCGACGAGTTGCACCAGTGGGTGGCCCGGTTCTTCCGCCTGTGGTGCCGCAACCAATGGAAGCGCGAGCGGTACGCCCCGTGTTTCCACCTGGACGACGAGAACCTGGATCCCAAGACGTGGTGCCGCTTCCCCATCCTCTCCGGCGGGTTCGCCCGCGAATTAGAGGAACTGGACCGTTACGTCCAGGGCCTGCGACAGTCGGGCTAGCGGCCGCAAGCAAGCAGGGAGCACGGAGCAGCGAGCGGGGAGCAGGGAGGCAGGAGGCGGCGATTCGCCAATCGCGGCAAGAGCGCACCGCTCACCTGTCCCGTGACACCCCGTCAGCTTCCCCGTCCACGTTACCCGATACCCGTCCCCCATCATTCCGCGGGCTTGCCGGTCGCGGCCTGGATTTCTTCGAGCGTGCGCCCCAGTTTCTTGCGCGGCGGGGCCAGCTTGGGGGCGGGGGCCGGCGATTGCTGCAAGAAGGCCATCAGGCGTTGTTGCACGTCGTCGTTTTCGCGCGGGGCGCCGAGCACCTGGACCGCGTCGGACACGCCCAACAGGACCGACTGCCGCACACCCTCCCGAAGCCATGTGAAGAAATTGAAACTCATCGCTGGTCATCCTCCGTGCACTGCCGCGGACAATAGGGCCGCGGACCGTGGGGCCGCCAGGTTCGTGCGCTACGCCAACGGCGCTGGCGCGGTACTGGCCAACGTTCCCATCTGCGTATCGGCCCGGCACTGGCCGGACAGCGGAACCTCCGGCCCGGGGCCTTCCACCGGCCGGCAAGGTTACCGACTGGCCCCGGCGGTGTCCAGACGAACTGGGCAAAAGCGGCGATAGCCCGATAGCCCCAGAGGTAACCGTTCACGGCCCGGGACGTTACCGGGCAACACGCAATGCCTCGGCCACG
>JBBIQF010000436.1:0-5750 GCA_037442445.1 Planctomycetaceae bacterium | reverse complement strand
ACCTCTCGCCCTTGGGGCTGTAGTTTTGGGCGGCCACCTGGTTTTCCGGGTTCTTCACGGTCCGGCCGCTGGCCACACCGGGCCCTTACGCGACTGGAAGTACGATAGACAACGCTGCAAATCGCGACGGCGCACGTAAACCGCCGGCCACACCGGGCCCTTACGGGCCCGGCTCGGGGGCCCGGCTCGGGGGCCCGCGGCTCGTGGATGCGGCTGCTCGCCTTGTGAGGTCCACGGGGGCCCGCCGCCGGCTTGTCTTTCCGGCCCGCTAGCCACAGCGGGTCGCCCCCGGGGCCGTACCCGCCACCCTGCAAGCCCGGGCAAGCCAGCGGTCGCGGACCGGCTTCCCGGTAGGCGCAAAGCTCCTTAGAATATCGGGATTCTGCAACCGGGCCTTTCGAATGGCTGTGGGATCGAGGAGCTAACCTTGCTTCGGACACACACTTGCGGCGAGCTTCGAGCGGAACATGCGGGTCGGGAAGCGACCCTCTGCGGTTGGGTGGACTCCTACCGCGACCACGGGGGCACCCTGTTTGTCGATCTCCGCGACCGCTACGGGAAGACGCAGGTGGTGTTCGGCCCGCACAGCGGCCCGGAGGTGATGGAAGCCGCCCGGACGCTCCGGGCGGAGTATGTGGTCCGGGTGACCGGCAAGGTGTGTCTCCGCCCCGAGGGAACCGCCAATCCCAAGCTGGCCACTGGCGAGATCGAACTCCGGGCCGAATCGCTGGAAATCCTCAACCGCAGCCTGGTGCCGCCCTTCTTCCCCAGCCAGAGCGGCAAGGAGTTGCCGGGCGAAGACCTGCGCCTGCGGTATCGCTATTTGGACCTCCGCCGCCCGGAGATGCAGAAGACCCTGCTGTTGCGGCACCGCATGATCAAGATCATGCGCGATTATGCCGACGAGTTGGGGTTCATCGAGGTGGAAACCCCCATGCTGGGCCGGAGCACCCCCGAGGGGGCCCGCGACTACCTGGTGCCCAGCCGCATCCAGCAAGGCTGCTTTTACGCGCTGCCGCAGTCGCCCCAGCTTTACAAGCAGATTCTGATGGTGGCCGGGTACGACCGCTATATCCAGGTGGCGCGGTGTTTCCGGGACGAGGACCTGCGGGCCGACCGCCAGCCCGAGTTCACCCAATTGGACCTGGAGATGTCGTTCGTCACCATGGACGACGTGATGGGCGTGATCGAAGGGATGATGGCCCGGCTGGCCCGCGAGATCCTGGGCATCGAGCTTGCCCTGCCCCTGCCGCGCATGACGTATGACGAGGCGATGGAGCGTTTCGGGCATGACGCTCCCGACCTGCGGTTCGGCATGGAGCTCGTGGATCTGACCGACCTGGCCCGGGAGTGCGAGTTCCGCGTGTTCCGCGCGGCGGCGGAGTCGGGGGGCCGGGTCCGGGGGCTGTGTGCCCCCCAGGCCGCCGAACGCTTCTCCCGCAAAAACCTGGATGACCTAGCCGCGTGGATCGTCCAGGACTTCGGTGCCAAGGGCCTGGCGTGGTTCAAGGTGGACCCGGCCGGCACCTTGTCCTCGCCCATCGCCAAGAACTTCGCCCCCAGTTTGTTGGAGCGCATCCGGCAACGGTTCCAGGCCCAGCCGGGCGACCTGTTGCTTATCGTTGCCGATAAGTTCGAGGTTACCTGCAAGGCTCTTTACGGGTTGCGCAAACGGCTGGGGGCGGAACTCCGGCTGTACGACCCCAACCAGAAGCATTTCTCCTGGGTGGTGGAGTTTCCGATGTTCGCCTGGGTGGAGGCGGAGAACGCCTGGACCTCGATGCACCACCCGTTTACGGCGCCGCGGCCCCAGGACCGCGAACTGCTCCGCACCGATCCCGGCCGGTGCCGCGCCCAGGCCTACGACCTGGTCATCAATGGCTCGGAGGCGGGCGGGGGCACCATTCGAATCCACGATCAGGCGCTGCAGCAAGAGGTGTTCCAGCTTCTGGGCATCGGCCCCGAAGAAGCCAAACAGCGCTTCGGGTTCTTGCTAGAGGCCCTCCAATACGGCGCCCCACCGCATGGGGGAATCGCACTGGGCATCGACCGGCTGGTGATGATTTTCGGCGGGCTGGAAAGCATCCGCGATTGCATCGCCTTCCCCAAGACCCAGCGGGCCACGGACCTCATGACCGGGGCCCCCGGCGAAGTAGACCCCCAGCAGCTCAAAGACTTGGGGATCAAGCTGGCCCGCTGAAGGCCGGGCGCCTGGCCTGGCAGCGGGCGGCGGCATGGGGTGGGGTCTCCTTTGGCACTGGGAAGGGCTTCGGCGGTTTTTCGTCCCGGAGAAGCCACGGGGATACGACAACCCACGGGGTAGCGACTAGCGTGCGGGTGGGGGCTGGACACGGTAAGTGTACTAATGTATATTATCGGCGGGGACCAACGATTCCGGCACGCCGCACCCCGGGAGCCCCACCGATGCCGTATGCCGAGCTGCACGCCAAAACGAACTTCTCGTTTCTGGAAGGGGCATCGCACCCCGATGAACTGGTTGCCCGGGCGGCCGAGTTGGGCTATGCCGCTCTGGCCGTCACCGACCGCAACACCTTGGCCGGGGTGGTTCGGGCCCACGTGGCGGCCAAGCAAGCCGGGCTGAAGCTGTTGGTGGGGGCCGAGATTACTCCCGAGGATGCTCCGGCGGTGGTGCTTTTGGCGATGGACCGGGAGGGTTATGGCCGGCTGGCACGATTGATTACACGCGGCCGGCTACGGGCAGAGAAAGGGGCCTGCCGATTGGCTTTTGCCGACGTGGCGGAGCTTTCGGCGGGGCTGGTAGCCCTGGTGGTGCCGCCCCGGCAAGGGATGCCGGATGTGGAGCCCCTGCGGGCGTACCGGGAGGTGTTCGGCAGGGACTGCTACCTTTTGGCCGAGTTGCATCGGGGGCCGGCCGATCGCACCCGGCTCGAACGCCTCAAGGCCCTGGCCCAGCAGGCCCGAGTGCCGCTAGTTGCGGCCGGGGACGTGCATTACCACACGCCCGAGCGGCAGGCCCTGGCCGACGTGCTGGTGGCCATCCGGCTGGGCTGCACCGTGGCCGAGGCCACCGAACACCTCTTCCCCAATGCCCAGCGGCATGTGCGCCCGCTGGCCGAGCTCGATGCCCTGTTTGCCGCCGCCCCCGATGCCGTGGACCGCACCCTGGAAGTGGCCGACAAGGTGCGGTTCTCCTTGGACGAACTCCGCTACGAGTATCCCGAGGAGTTGGCCCCGCCCGGCATGACCCCGCTGGAATATCTTGCCCGCCTCGCCTGGGAAGGGGCACGGTGGCGCTATCCGGACGGGATTCCGGAAAAGGTCCAGCGCCTGCTGGAGCACGAGCTGAAGCTGATCGGCCAACTGCGGTACGAGGCCTATTTCCTCACCGTGTGGGACCTGGTGCGCATGGCCCGCCAGCGCGGCATCCTTTGCCAGGGGCGGGGCTCGGCCGCCAATTCGGCCGTCTGCTATTGCCTGGGGATCACCTCGGTCGATCCCGATCGCATGGACCTGCTGTTCGAGCGGTTCGTCAGCCGCGAGCGGAACGAGGCCCCCGATATCGATGTCGATTTCGAACACCAGCGCCGCGAAGAGGTGATCCAGTATCTGTACCAGAAATACGGGCGCCAGCGGGCGGGGATGACCGCCGAGGTGATTACCTATCGGCCCCGCTCGGCGGTCCGCGATGTGGGCAAGGCGCTGGGCCTTTCGCTGGACCGGGTGGACCGCCTGGCCAAGAAGATCGAGCACTTCCACCACGAGCCGGACCTGCCCGCCCGCTTGCGCGAGGCCGGCTTGGACCCCCAATCGCCCCTGGGCAAGCGCCTGGTGTGGCTGGTCGAACAACTCGTGGGTTTTCCCCGGCACCTTGCGCAGCATACCGGGGGGATGGTCATTACGCGCGGCCCGCTGTGCGAACTGGTGCCGCTGGAAAACGCGGCCATGCCCGAGCGGACCGTCATCCAGTGGAACAAAGACGACCTGGACGAGCTGGGGATTCTCAAGGTGGATTGCCTGGCGCTGGGCATGCTTTCGGCCATCCGCCGCACACTGGAGTTGGTCCGCCAGCACGGGGGGCCGGCGCTGGACCTGGCCCGGATCCCGGAAGGCGACCCCCGCGTGTACGCCATGATCCGGCGGGCCGACACCATGGGGGTGTTCCAGATCGAAAGCCGGGCGCAGATGGCCATGCTCCCCCGCTTGCGCCCGCGGTGCTTCTATGATCTGGTGATCGAGGTGGCCATTGTGCGCCCCGGGCCTATCCAGGGCGATATGGTCCATCCCTATCTCCGCCGCCGCAACGGCGAGGAACCGGTCACCTATCCCAGTCCCGAAATCCGCCAGGTGCTGGAAAAGACGCTGGGCGTGCCGTTGTTCCAGGAACAGGCGATGCGCCTGGCCATGGTGGCCGCCGGCTTCACGCCGGGCGAGGCCGACCAGCTTCGCCGGGCCATGGGGGCATGGCGCCGCCCAGGGTTGATCGACCAGTTCCGCAAGAGACTGATCGACGGGATGCGGGCCCGCGGGCTTTCGGAGGAGTACGCCACCGCCGTGTTCCACCAGATCCGCGGATTCGGCGAGTACGGCTTTCCCGAGTCGCACGCCGCCAGCTTCGCCTTGCTGGTCTATGCTTCCGCATGGCTGAAATACCACTACCCGGCGGCCTTTACCGCCGGCCTGCTCAACAGCCAGCCCATGGGCTTTTACGCCCCGGCGCAACTCGTGCGCGATGCCCGGCAGCACGGGGTGAAGGTCCTTCCACCCGATGTCAACCACAGCCACTGGGATTGCACCCTGGAAGGGGGCACGTACCAGGCGCAAGGGGTGCGGCCAGCCCTCCGCCTGGGATTCCGCATGGTGGCGGGACTCTCCGAAGCCCACGCGGAGGCCATCGTGGCCGCCCGCCATCGCGGCCTTTTCACCTCGATGGACGATTTCGCCCGCCGCACCGGCTTGCCTCGCTTTGTGATCCTCCGCCTGGCCCGCGCCGGGGCCTTCGGCTCGCTGGAACTCGGCCGCCGGCAAGCCCTGTGGCAGGCCCTAGACCAGCACCGCGAGGTGTTGCCGCTGTTCGATCGTGTCCCGGCCGAGCAGGCGAGCGATTCCGGCCACCTCCCGGCCGAACCCCCCAGCCCCATGCCGGCCGCCTCTTGCCCCCCACCCGTGCCGCTGCCCCCCATGTCGCAGGCCCAGGAGGTGCTGGCCGATTACCAGACCACCGGCCTGTCGCTGCGGGCCCATCCCATGCAGTTCCTCCGCCGCGGGTTAGAACGCCTGGGGGTCATCCCGGCACGCCGGCTGGCCGCCTGCACCCACGGCAAGCCGGTGCGCGTGGCGGGCATCGTGCTGGTGCGCCAGCGGCCGGCCACCGCAGGCGGAATCACCTTTATGACTCTCGAAGACGAGACGGGCATCGCCAACCTGGTGGTCCGCCCCCAAGTATGGCAACAGCACCGGCAGGCCGCCTTGGGGGCCACCATCCTCCTGGCCCAAGGCCGGGTGGAGCGCCGCGGCAAGGTCATCCACGTGGTGGTCCGCCGCCTGGAAGACCTCTCGGCAAGGCTGGAAGACCTGGCCCCTCAGTCCCGAGATTTCTGCTGAGGCACAAGCGCAGGGGCCAAAAAACTCATGCAGCCGGGACGGCTGCACCACACGTAGGGTGGGTGCTCTGCACCCACGCCGTTATGGGGGCGCGTGCGTGCCAAGCACGCACCCGATATGGTTGGACCAGTCAACTCGCGGGTTTGCAGCTCTTTCCTCTACATGCC
>JBBIQF010000435.1:0-5751 GCA_037442445.1 Planctomycetaceae bacterium | reverse complement strand
GGCGGTGCGCCGCGCGGCCGGACCTCCCCTGCCACCGCCCCCGTACGGGGCCCTTGCTTGGGGCAACGCTGTAACCGGAGCCTGGTCGAGCGCATCCCTCATGGACGGAAACTGACGCGTCCAAGAAGGAGGGAATTGCAATGCCCGCCGTTCAGCCATCGTTGTATCGCCGCGTGCTGGCCGAATTGGAGGCCCTGGCTGCGGCCGTGGAATCGGAGTGCAAGTCCTGCGGGACCGCCCAGGCGGTCGAGGAGTTGATCGGGGCCACGGCAGCGGGAGGCTCACAGTGCGTTCCCTGTCTTGAGCATCATGTGCGCGAGGCCCTTCGGCTGGGCGTGAGCCCTGAGGATATCCGCCGGGCGGTAGTGGCGGGACTTGCTGCGGCCCGCTCGGCAAGCCATCTCGGGCCCGCACTACGGGAGACAGGTGGATGAACGGCGATTCGAGCCCGCTGGGCACCGGGGGAAGATGGAAACGCCGTATCGGAAGGGCCGCACGGTGGCTCGTGGTCCCGGGGGCCATCTCGGGCGGGGTGTATTGGCTCAAGTTTGCGCCGGTGGCAGTGATCGAGCACGTGCTTCAGCCCGGCGAGATGGTTTACGAGGTGATGGGTACGGGCACCCTCGAGGCCCGGGTGAAGTCGACCATCAGCCCGAAGATTGCCGGCCGGATCGAGCGGCTCTTGGTGGATCAAGGGGATCGGGTGGAGGCGGGGCAGGTCTTGGTGCGGCTGGACGATGCCGACTTGAAACAACAGGTCGCCATTGCCCAGGCGAATCTCGCCGCCGCCCAGGCCGCGCTGGACCGCCTCCAGGCTGACGAGGCCCAGGCCGCGGCGGTGCTGGAGCAGGCCCGCCAGAACTACGGGCGTGTGGAAAAGCTGATGGCGCAGAAGGTGGCCACGGCCGACGAACACGACAAGGCCACCGAAGCCCTGCGTGTGGCGGAGGCGGGGCAGGCGCGGGCCCGGGCCGCCCTGGAAGAAGGGCGCAGGCAGCGGGTGGCGGCCGAAAAGAACCTGGCCTACCGCCAGGCCCTGTTGGCCGATGCCGAAGTCCGGGCCCCGTTTGCCGGCCTGGTGGTCCGCAGGTTTCGCGATCCCGGCGATATCGTGGTTCCGGGCAGCCCGATGTTGACGCTGGTATCGCTGGAGGAAGTCTGGGTATCGGCCTGGGTGGACGAATCGGAGATGGCCCGGCTGGGTGTCGGGCAGCCCGCCCGGGTCGTCTTCCGCTCCGAACCGGATCGAAGCTACGAAGGCCAAGTCGCCCGCCTGGGCCGCGAAACCGACCGCGAAACCCGGGAGTTCGTGGTCGATGTGCGGGTGCTGCGCCTGCCGGGGAATTGGGCGATCGGCCAGCGCGCCGAGGTGTACATCCAGACCGATCGCAAACCCTCGGTCCTGGTGCTGCCAGGCCAGTTCGTGGTGTGGCGCGACGGCCTGGCCGGGGTGTACGTGAAGGCCGGCGATCGGGCCGAGTGGCGCCCGCTGGTCCTGGGGCTTCAGTCGGGCGAAAAGGTCGAGGTGGCCTCGGGCCTTGTGGCCGGCGACACCGTCCTTTTGCCCGCCAGCGCTGCCAAAATCCCCCTGGATGGCCGGAGGATCGCTGGGCCATGAACCTCGCCTTGAAAGACATCCGGTTCAATCTCGGCCGCTTTGCGCTGACGGGGTTGGGAATCGGCATGTTGCTGATGGTGGTGATGGGCATGGCGGGGATTTATCGGGGGCTGATCGAGGACGCCACGCTGTTGGTCGAGCGCATCGGGGCCGATCTGTGGGTGGTGCAGCGGGATACGCGGGGGCCTTTTGCCGAGGTGTCGCGCGTGCCGCGGACTTTGGTGTACCGGGTGCAGGCGGTGCCCGGCGTGGACTCGGCCCGCGAGTTCGTCTTCCATACCGTGCAGCGCCAGCACAACGGCCGGCCGCTGCGCATGTCGGTGCTGGGACTGGGCTGGCCCGCCGACAAGGGGGATTGGCTGCCCCTGGTGGCGGGCCGGCCGCTCCGCAGCAACCATTACGAAATCGTGGCCGACCAAAGCCTGGGGCTGCGCCTGGGCGAGCGCCTTCGGCTGGGCAAGGAGACCTACACGGTGGTGGGCATCACGCGGGGGATGGTCAGCTCCGGGGGCGACGGCATGGCGTTCGTCACTTTTTGGGACTCGAAGGCCATCCAGTTCGATTCCCCGCCCGAAGCGATCCGCTTGGAGCGTGCCGCCCGGCAGCGCCGCAGCCAAAGCGACGAAACCTTCATGAAACAGCCGCTGCTGGCAGAACGGCTGGTGGAACCCGCCACCCGGTTGCCTGCGGTGCCCGCGCCGGAAATCAGCGCCGTGGTCGTCCGCCTGAAGCCCGGTGCCCATGCTCAGCGGGTCATCGATATCATCGCCGCCTGGGGCGACGTCAGCGTGTTCACCCAAGCCGATCAAGAAGCGTTGCTCGTACAGGGCATGGTGGACAAGGCCCGGCGGCAACTGGGCATGTTCCGTGTGCTTTTGACGGTGATCGCGGCCATCATCATGGCCTTGATCCTCTATACCCTCACGCTCGACAAGCTCCATTCCATCGCTTTGTTGAAACTCATCGGTGCCCGCAACCGGGTCATCCTGGGCATGATCGCCGAGCAGGCCCTGGTGCTCGGGGTGCTCGGATACGGGATTGCGTATCTGGCGGGGCAGAAGCTGTTTCCCCTGTTTCCGCGCCGGGTGGTGCTGACCCAGGCGGACCTGATCCAGCTTGCCGTGATCGTGTTTTTGATTTCGGTGCTGGCCAGCGTGCTGGGTATCTGGCGCGCGATGCGTGTGGAGCCCAACCAGGCACTGATGGGCTGAGGCGATGGATTCCCCCCTGGCTATCGAGACGCGCAACCTCCGCAAGGTGTATGGCAGCGGCAATACCGAGGTGGTCGCCATGCGCGATGTCTCGGTTGCCGTGCGGCGCGGCGAGGTGGTGGCGTTGCTGGGGCCCAGCGGGGCGGGAAAATCGACCTTTCTGACCGCGGTGGGGCTGATCAACCCGCCGACCTCGGGCCAGATCGTCATCGGTGGCCAGCCGGTGCTTGACGGACCGCGGGCGCTGGTGGACCTGCGGGCGTTCCGGCGCCAGCATATCGGGTTCGTGTTTCAGAAGTCGAACCTGATCCCGTTCCTTTCGGCCCGCGAGAACGTGCAGGTGGCCATGGAGATCAACGGCGTGCCGGGCCGCGAAGCCCGGCGCCGGGCCATGGCTTTGCTGGAAGAACTCGGCGTAGCCGACCGGGCCGACAACAACCCCTCCATGCTTTCCGGCGGCCAGCAGCAGCGGGTGGCGGTAGCGCGGGCTTTGGCCAATCGGCCCAGCATCATCCTGGCCGACGAACCCACCGCTGCCTTGGACAGCGTCCGGGGCCGGCAGGTGATGGAACTGTTCCGCACGGTGGCCCACCAGCACGGGGCCGGGGTGATCGTGGTCACCCACGACCACCGCGCCCTGGACGTGTTCGACACGATCTACGAGATGGAAGACGGCCTGATCCGGCCCGCCGCATAGCTCCGCCCAGGCCAGTAGGGTGCGTGCTATGCGCACGCGCCAGCGGCTCAAGCGCATCCGGGCCCATGATCCGCTCCAGGCCGCGGCATGCACGCATGTGCCGGCGGCACGACCCGCCGGGTTCATCCCGCGGTTGCTTTCACCCCGCGCGGGCCTTCAGCACCGGCTCGCCCGTGCCGCAAATCTGCCGCCGCAGCCGGTCGAACTCTTCGTGGCTGGTGAAGAAGATCGTAAGTTTGCCTCGCCCCCGGGCCGAATGCGTGATCTTCACTTTGGTGCCCAGGGCGGCCCGGAACTCTTGTTCCAGGTTCGCGATATGCTCGCTGGTCAGGCGGCGGGTGCGGGGTGGCGGAGGATCGCGGTTCAGTTGGCCCAGGGGCTCGGCATCGGCGGCCGCGATGGCCTCCTGGACCAGCGCCTCGGTCTGCCGCACGCTCAGACCTTCGCGCTGGATGCGCTGGCAGAACTCGATCTGCTCGTGCTCATCGCCCAGGGGAAGCAACGCCCGGGCGTGCCCCTGGCTGATCCGGCCCTGCCGGAGGGCCTCTTGGACGGCCTCGGGCAGCTCCAGCAGGCGGAGGAAGTTGGTAACCGTCGAGCGGTCCAGTTTCAGCCGCGAGGCCAGCTCCTCGTGCGTGCAGCCGTACTCCTCGATGTAGCGATGGAACGAGATGGCCTTTTCCAGGGCGTTGAGGTCTTTGCGCTGGAGGTTTTCGACGATGGCCAGCTCGGCAAGCTGGCGGTCGTCGGCATCGACGATCTGGACGGGCACCTCGCTCCAGCCGGCTTTGACGGCTGCCCGCAATCGCCGCTCGCCGGCCACCAGTTGGTAGCCGTCGGCGGTGCGCCGCACCACCACCGGCTGTAACAGGCCGTGGGCGCGCAGGCTGTCGGCAAGCGATTGGAGTTCGGCTTCGTCGAAATCCTGGCGAGGCTGGAAGGGGTTGCTCTGGATGCGGCGAATGGGGACGCGCAAGGGGCCAGCCGCGGGGGACGTTTCGGCCGAAGCGCTCTGCGCCGCGGGCAGAGGCGTGCCCGGCCCGGCAGTCGCCGTGGTGGTGGCCGTGGCAGCAGTGGCAGGAGCGCGGCTGGCCGTGGTGCTGGCGGCCGCGGCGCCGGGGGCAACCATGGCCGCAGGCCCCGGGGCAACCGCCTCCTGGTACGGATTGAGATTGCCGTAAAGGCCTTCGGCAGCCTCGGGGGCCGGAGCCGAGGGCACGGCATTCGGCCCTCCGGTGCCCGCAGCCATGGCGGCCGGGCCGCCACCTGCAACTCCGCTGGTTGCATCGGGTCGAGAAGTTCGGCTCAACAGGGCTTCCAGCCCCCGGCCAAGGCGTCGTTCTTTAGACACGTTCCAGTACCTCCATGCACAGTTCTACGTAAGCCCGGGTACCTCGGGACCGCGGGGCGTAATCGATGACCGATTTCCCGTGGCTGGGGGCTTCGGAAACCGCCACATCGCGCGGGATAACGGTCGTGAATACGATTTCACCAAAGAAGTCGCGGACCTGCTGCTCGACCTCCCAGGTCAGTTCGAGCGTGTGATCGTACATGGTCAGCACGATACCGCCGAACTGAAGCTGGTTATCGCGGGCCTGCATCACGTCCCGGATGACCTCGATCATCTGCACCAGCCCTTCCATGGCGAAGTATTCGCATTGGATGGGCATCAGCACTTCGGTCGAGCTGGCCAGCGCGGTGCGGGTAAGCTGGCCCAGCGACGGGGGGCAATCCAAGAGCACGAAGTCGTACCCGGCAAACCCGCCCGCAAGGTGTCGGCTGAGCCGGCTGGCCTGGGCTTCGTCGCCGCGGGCAAGAGTTTCGACATCGCGGAAACTCCGGCTGCCGGGCAAGAGGTCCAGCCCCGGGGTGCTGGTCGGCCGGGTGGCCGACCGGATGGGCGCCCCAGAAGCCAGCGGATGCCTGGCCGTGGGCTCCTGCCCCAAGCCCGTCGTGGCATTGCACTGGGGATCGAGGTCGGCCAAGAGGGTCCGGCAGCCCGCCTTGGCCAAGGCGACGGCCAGATTGATGGCGGTCGTGGTCTTGCCGACCCCCCCTTTTTGGTTTACGACACACAGCGTCCGGCCCACGGGGCGCCTCCATGCCGCCCGGAATCCTCGACTCAGCCGGGTGCGATTCTAGCATCTCGCCACGTGAAACCGGAATGCCAGTTTGCAACCGCGAAATGGTTGGGATGGCCTTTCGGTAGTAAGAGGAGTGCACAC
>JBBIQF010000434.1:0-5758 GCA_037442445.1 Planctomycetaceae bacterium | reverse complement strand
ATTAGCCGGCTGCCGCGTGCGTGCCGAGCACGCACCCTACGTGCTGGTCATTGGTGCTTGGTCATTGGTCATTCGCCATTTGACTTTCGACATTCGACATTCGTCATTGGTCGGCCTAGGGTTGGGTTGCCTGCATGAGGCGTTTGACCAGGCCAACGATGCGGTCTTCCAGCCCGGGCTGGAACGGCCCATGCAGGCCGAAGTACACGGCCGAGCCGCCGGCCTCGTAACCCCCTTCGGCAAGGACGCGCTCCGAGGGGATGTAGGCGAAGACCTCGTTGCAGTATCCTGCCACCCATAGGCGCTCGTTGGGGAACTCCTTGCGCAGGCGGAGGGCGTAATCGACCACGACTTCGCCGGCCAGGGCCACCAGCGCCAGGTCCTTTCCGAACCGCACCACCTGGGCCGGGTAGGGGTACGACTCGGGGATTTTTTCACCGCGTTCGAGCCTGGCGAGCAGCATCCGGGCCAGGCGCTGGTGGTAGATGTCGCCCTTTTGGATCTGTTGGCGAAGCTGCTCGGCGGTGGGGGCCGGCACCAGGGGCAAATCGACCCGGTCGAACGCGACGGCCAATTTGCCTTCCACCGGCTGCATGGCCCCGGCCAGGACCTTTTCGACAGCCGCGGCCAGGGCCTGGCCGTGCTGCTCGGCGTGCTCGACCTTGCCACGGGGTTCCGGATTGGCGTCCGCCGCGCAGCCGATCATGAACAGGCTTGTGGCCTGGGGGTGCGCTTTTTCCAGGGCGATTTGGGCAAAGCCTGCGTAATCGCCATTGATCTGGTAGATGGCCAGCGTGGTGTTGTGGCAGGCATAACCGAAGAGCACCCCGCGGAGCTTGCCGGCCGGGTCGCGCACGGCCAGCACAGGCACCGAGTGGTCCACCGGGCCGGCAGGGTTCGTGGCGATGACGAAGCCCTGGGGGCGCTTGGCCCGCCGGTTGATGGCGAAGGTGGCCTTGCCCTGGCCGAACGCCAGCCGGGCTGGCTGCAAATCGGCCAGCGCCGCCCGGACCACTTCGACCAGTTTGTCTTCCAATTGCCGAGAGTAGCGGCGGGCGACTTCTTCGTGCTCGGGCTGCATCGAGTGGGCGATGCCGGCCACATCGTCCACCACGGGGCCGCTATGGGTATGGGACGAGTTGAACACGATGCGTTGGCGTTCCAGGCCGGTCTGCTGCTGCACGCGGGAAGCGACGGCCTCGGAGAGGCGGCGGTTCAGCCCGATCAGGTCCGTGGCCACCAGTACGACTCGCCCTTTGGACGAATCCTCGATAGCCAAGGCCTTGGCCCACAACGGGTGCAGCACGCCTTCGGAGGGGTGGTTTCGGGCCGCATAGCCGGCCATCCAGATCGATTCCTTGGGGGTGATGTCCACCCGGGCAATGCCCACCCGCCAGGGTGCGGGCTGCGCGAAGCCAAGCCCCGCCCAAAAAGTTGCAACCGCCAGCACGCCCAGAAACCACAGACTCCGCATCGCTTTCATGGCCAGAATCTCCCAAGCCAGTTCCGAAACCGCGGGCGACCAGGCCACCCGCCGTCGAGCAGCGTACTCGGGTTGGCCTGCCGGCGTCAACGGGTCGGTCAAACCCTGGCAGGCCGGTAAGCCGGCAGGTAGCGCACCAAGGGGGCAGGCTGGGGATGGGGAGGAGTAAAGCGACGGACTTAACGGTATGGGCGACGGAGGGCGGCGGCCAGGCCGGGCACACAGGGACAAGCTATGCAGGCCCCGGATGCGGCCGGCCAAAGTGTCTTTTTTGCCGCGCAGGCCGCCGGGCAGGCCCCTGCGCTGGCGGGCCGCCGCTAGCCCTTTCAATCGTAACTGCTATTCAGCAAAGCACTTGGCATCACGGGGCATCTCCCGCCTGGCCGGCTACCGGCGGCAGGCGCCGGCTTGGAAAGGCCGTGGGCAGTACGCTAGCGATTGGAACCACCCTAGGATGCCAGAAGAAAGGCCCGCGGGGGCCACGCACCGAAAAGGGATAACCTTGGGCCGGACCTTGCGGCCCCATGGGTTTGGGCACGCCTTGAGGGTTCCGGGCCGGGAGAGGCTTTCTTGGTGCGGTCAGGTTTGCCAATCAGGAGTCGATCGATCTATGACCGTAGCTCTTACGGAACGTGCTGCCAGCGAAATCCGCCGCATGATGGAACAGCAACACCTTTCGCCAGAGCAGACGTACAAGCGCGTGGCGGTGGTCGGCGGCGGGTGTAGTGGATACGAATACCGCCTGGAGTTCGCTAGCGCCCCGGACCCCCAGGAGGACATCGTCGGGCAGTCGCAGGGCATTCGGCTGGCCGTCGATAAACGCAGTGCGCAGTTCCTGGCCGGCACCCAGATCGACATCGGCGACGGGCTGAACAACCGGGGATTCATCTTCCACAACCCGCTGGCGGTTCGGACCTGCGGGTGCGGGACGTCGTTTGCCGTCTGAGAGGGCAAACGCTGCCGTCTGAGTGGGCAACCGGGTTCAAGGGGTCTTCGCGTACTCGGCAAAGGCCTCGGCCACTTTGGCCTCTTTTTCATCGCCGAGATGGAAGAGGAACCGGTAGCGGAGCCTCAACGACTGGCCCGCCGGAAGGGTGTACGAGCCATCCCCTTTGCCCGTGAAGTCTTTGACGCCGAAGGGGTTGGCGGCGAACAAACCGTAGGTCCGCACGTGCCAGTAGGTGGGATAGCGGAAACTGCTGGGGTGGTTGAGCGCTGCGATACCCACGGTCTGGCCGTCCACCGGGCCGTGGTAATCGACCCACGCCGCCCGCTTGCCCCACGCTGCGGCGTCGGTCAGGCCCTCGCTATTGACGATGCGGCCGCCACGCTTGGCATCGACTTTCATCGTTTCGGCCACGCGCAGGCCCATGGTGCCTTCTTTGGTATCGCCGAAGACGACGGGGCCGGCCGAGGCCTTCAGCGTGATATCGAAATCGATCCAGCGTGTCGGGCCGTTTGTGCCGAACGTCAGTGTGCGGAGGTCCTCGCAGACCTTTTTGCCATCGGGTCCCACCCAGTCGTTTTCGGCGGCCACCACGGCCACGGGCCCGCTTTCGATGCGCGTGAAGCGGCGGTGCTCGATGGTGCCGTGCGTTCGGCCTTCGTCCCAGAACGTGATGCCGTTGACGCTGCCATGCGTGAACCATAGCGACCGCTGATGGATGTGGTCCTGGCGCTCGCCCGGCAACTGGCCCATGGGATAGGCGCGGGTCATAGGTTTGCCCGTGGGCCCCAGTATGGGCCAGAGGATGGGTTTGGTTCCGCTGCGCGTCAGGTACTCGGTAAACAGCGCGCCGTCGATCTTGACGATCACGCCCCGCTCGGACTTTTCGGCGGTAACTTCCGCACTCGCGGGCAGGGCGGCTAGGGCGGCGGCAAACGCACACAGTGTGCAAAGCAGATTCCGCATCGGTGCAACTCCTCGTAGGGGTAGGACAGCCAGGAAGCGGTCCCATCATACTGCGCCGGCCACGGGGCCGCTATCCTCCCGGCGCTTCGCCTTTCAAGGCTGGCCCCCCGCATCTCGCGCCTGCAAGACGGCTTCCAGCCAGGCCTGCCAGGCAGGCGGCACCGGCGGCTGCGGGGTATCGTGGCCGTAGTCGATCTCCCGCACATACGGCCCCGAGGCGTACGTCCGCTCCATCACCGCTTGAAGGTCCACACCCACCTCCCCATCCCCTGGCCATAGCGGCACCCCGATCTCCGGCAACCGCTCGTTCAAACGTATCGGATAGACAAAATAGTCCTCCAAATTGTCGAACCGGTGGATCGACACGTGGTACTCGTACTCCCCCGCCACTCGCACCAGCCGGTCCCGCGGCACCGCCGTGGTGTGCTCCCCGCCCCGCAACAGGTCGATCTCCACCAAGTGCACCTTGCTCCCTAGCACCTCGCGCTGCTTGCGCAAGTACAGGTCGCGGCCATGCTCGCCGGGGGTCTTGTTGGTCCAACTCAACAGCTCGATGCAGGTCACCAGCCGGCGTTGGTTGCCGCGGCCCAGGAAGACCTCGACAAAGGGTTCGCTCCGCTCGTCGTGGGGGACGTGGACGACCACGGGGCGGCTTCGCGGGGGGCTGGCCACGGCGACGCCGGCGCCCTGGCCCAGGCCTTCGCCAGGCGGCGTGGGGGTACTTGTGGCGGCCGAAGGCCGGCCGGCGCGGCCCGGCTGTGCCGGATGGCTCACTTGCACATCGGGGCCGATGTAGCGTTCGGAGACCTCGACCCACGCCCGCCGGCCCAGCGAGGCCACATACGGCGCCGGCAACCGGGCCTGAAGCATTTCCCGGAGGTACGCAATAAAAGCGTCGTGGAAGTCCGGAAAGATGTCGGGGTGTTCCAGAAAAGGGTCCATTCCGGGAAAAGGCGATCGCATGGCCGGGTTCCTCGACTTCTACAAGGATTATAAGCAGCGGCTTGGGCGGGTCCTAGCGCCGGCCTTTTTGGAGCGGCCCGCCAAGGCTTTTCATGGCTCGCAGGACGCCGGCATACCCGTGCCTATGGCAGGGAAAGCCCCCGCGGCTTTTCACGGCTTGGAAGAGGACTTGGCGGGGGCCGGTCGAAGGGCCTCGATGGCCTTGCGGAGCGCCTGCCCCGCCAGACCGCCACGCCACCCCGGCAGGCGCAATCCGTGCTGGGGCACGAAGAGCTTCTCGATGCGGCCATCGGGCTCGATCACGAACTCCAGTTCGGCCTGCACGGCCCGATAGAAAAATCGCGTCTCGGAAGCCGGGTAGATACCCAGCCGGGGCTGGTTGGTGGCCTGGGCCCACAGCCGATCCTTTTCGCGGAACACCGTGATGGAAAATCCGGGCATGATCTCATAGACGCCCACATAGCGATCGAGCTTTTCGCTGGGCAGGCGGAAGGGCATGCGGACCTCCGGAGGTTCCACCTTCTGGCCTGCCAGCAGCCTGAGCAGTTTCGCGCCCAGCACATCGCCGATGGCGCCTGCGGTGTTCGAAAGCACGACCACGCCGATGTTCTTTGGCTTGCAAAAGGCGATATAGCTGTGGTATCCACCGGTCTGGCCATTGTGCCAATGGATGCCTTGGCGGGTGTCGACATGCCAGCCCAGCGCCATTTTCTGCCCGGGGCCAATGTCGCGTTGCGGGACCTGGGCCGCTTCCAGGACCGGCCCAATCGGTGTTGAGGCCGGGTCGAGGTTGGCCGCTACGAATCGCACCAAGTCCTCGGCCGTGGAGCGCAAAGCCCCCGCGCCGGGCAGCGAGGGGAAATCCCAGCAGGGCAGCACCTGGCCGTCGATGTCGTGCCCAGGGCTGAGCCGCTGCCGCTGGGCGTTGGCAAGGGTGATGCGGGTGTCGTCCAATCGCAGCGGCCGGCAGATGCGTTCGACCACCAGCGACTCGTAATCCTTGCCCGCCTGAAGGGCCAGAACATGCCCCAGCACGCCCATGCCGAAGTTGCTGTACTGGTACTTGGTGCCCGGCCGGCTGTCCAAGCGGATTTGGCCTAGGGCCTCGTACATTTGGGCCACCGTGTAGTGGGCGTAAGGGTTGCGGGAATACTTGGCGATTTGGGGCAGGAGATTCGGCGGCAGCCGGGGCAGGCCGGAGGTGTGCGTGGCCAGATCGAGCAGCGTCACGGTGCGCCCTTCCGATTGCGGCACCTTTATGCCAGGCGGCAAGAGCTTTGCCAGCGGGTCGTCCAAAGCCACCTGCTTCCGGTGCACGGCGTCGGCCAGCAGAATGCCGGTAAACACTTTGGTCACCGAGCCGATCTCGAACAGTGTATGGCCGCCGGGTGTCTGGGGGC
>JBBIQF010000433.1:0-5760 GCA_037442445.1 Planctomycetaceae bacterium | reverse complement strand
CCTGTTCAACCGCAAACAGGGCAATATCCTTACGGCCCAGGCCCTGTATCTTGCGGCGCGATACGAGCTGCAGCGCCTCGAACTCGAACTGCACAGCCGGCTGGCTGCGGCGTTCGAAGCGTATGAAGTGGCGCGGCAGCGGGTCGATGCCTACACCCGAAGCATCCTCCCCCAAGCCGAGAGATCGCTTCAGCTCGTGCAGAAAGGTTACCAGGAGGGCGAGTACGGCTACCTGACCTTGCTGACGGCCCAGCGGACGCTGCTTCGCGTGAGCCTGGAGTATCTGGCCAATCTGCGGGAACTGTGGATGCGAACCGTGGAAATCCGCGGAATGCTGCTGCGGGGAGGGCTCCAGAGGGCCTTCGGCGCGCCGTAGTCGGAAACCTCGGGGCGCTGCAAGACCGTCGCGGGTGCCAAAGCGCGGAGTCTTTCCTAGCCGCGCGGCACAACGCGATGAATCCGATCAGGGACGACACGTTCAACGGTTGCCCGGTGAAGTACAGCGCGGCCGAGGCGCAAGTAAGTTGGGCACCGTCGCTGGACCACCCTTTCCGGTCGCAGGGCGATCGTTCCGCTCCACCGGTGGAAGCGAAAGGGCATCGGGCCCGGCGTGTATAAGCGACGGTTTCAACGGCCGCTCACCGCTCTTTTCGAAAGCGGTGCTCGAACGACATGTACAAGAAGGCGGCGATGTCAGGGGCATCGCGTGACAGCCCCACCGGCACCGCTGCCCCCAACACCCATTGCGTGCTCCCTTCGGTGTAGGGTGCCCAACGGAAGCCCGGCGACAACAGAAGCGCAAAGCGGTGGTCTTCGCTCCCCCATTCTTCGAGTTCCTCGTCCCACAGGGCCACCGTTTCCAGCATCAGATGGAAGTAAGGCCGGACCTTGCGAATGAAGCTGCATCCGAGGTTGTAGCCCTCCAGCGAACGGCCCTCGAACGGGATTTCGGGGGCCACGCCCACGCGCACGCCGGGCACCACCGTCAGGCCCGCGTTGGCGTGGAAAATCCAGCGTGAAAACTCCCAGCTCATGGGAAGATTCACCTGGTACCCCACCTCGCCGTTGCCCAGGCGGTCCCTCGTGTCGCCCGTGGGAAGGATCACGCTGAACCGCGGGGCGAAGGCGGGCTGGCGGTCCTCGCCGTCCCAAACTTGAAGGCGATAGTTCAACAGCATATCGCCGAAACCCTGCCCCTCCCACGCGTCGGCCCCGCTGGCTTCGCGCAGCCAGTGCATCGGGAGCGTGTAGGAGAACTGATGGCGCTGGCCGAAAACCGGCCATTCCTGCGTGAACACGAAGTCGAAGCTCCGGGTGCGCAAGCCCCGCGATGCATCCCATGCGGGGACGAAGTTGAAGATGTGCTGCACCACGCCCGGTTCCTGGTTGTAGGCCTCTTCGACCAAGAACGAGTTGTCGCGGATGCCGCCTTCTTCCTCTTGGTCGGGCTGGTCGGCTGAAGCGTCAGGCCCGACCGCCGCCGGGCCAGGAGCCATCGGGCTTTCGGGTATGACGCGGCTGAACAAGCGGCTCTGCCCGAAACTGACCGAAGTGCACACTCCCACCAGCGCAAGCGCCGCCAGGGCGCTGGCCGGCGCGATCCGTCGCACAAACATCCTTGGGCCTCCGTGTGGGCGGGCCCGCCGGGGCACGTTAGGCAGGCCCACGTGCTGCAAAATCCTAGTGCGCTTCCATCAACAGCCATCGACGCAATCCACACCCGACAGCCAGAGATTCGCCCTCGGTGTCGATTCGGCAAGATGGAAAAAGGCTGCGCGTAAAGAAAAACGGGTCTTGGGGTACAAACTGCGCGGGCCGGCAAGCCGCGGGACTTGTGGGGATGTGCGGGTTATGCCAGATTTTCCGGCAGTGCCGGGTGCGATCGGGCCGCTCGGCCAGCAGGGTGCCTTGGCGAGGGTCCAACCGTGAAGACCAATTTCGTCAAACAAAAGCTCCGCCGCGGCGAGGTGACCTTCGGCACGTGGCTTAGCCTGGATAGCCTGCACTCGGCCCGGGTGCTGGCGCGGATGGGGTTCGACTGGCTGACGCTGGACCTGGAACATGCGGCCATCGACTGGTCGCAGGCGGCCGCCATCTTCGCTGCCATCGCCGACGCCGGCTGTGTGCCTTTGGGGCGGGTGCCCGAAGGCTCGCACCATCTCATCAAGCGGGTGCTCGATGCCGGGGCATGGGGCATCGTGGTGCCCATGGTGGAGACGGTCGAACAGGCCGCCCGGGCCATCGCCGCCGCCAAGTACCCGCCCGAAGGCAACCGCAGTGCCGGCGGCGGCATGCACGCGCTGAACTTCGATGCCACCCCCGACGAATACTACAACCACGCCAACGACGAGGTGCTGGTGGTGCTCCAGACCGAAAGCCCCCTGGGCGTGGACAATGCCGAGGACATCTACCGGCTGCCCGGCTGCGACGCCGTGTTCGTGGGCCCGGTGGACCTGAGCTTTACCATGCGAAGGCTGGCCGGCCGGCCCCCCACCCCGGAGGAGCACGAAGCTATGGTGCAGCGGGTCATCGCCGCCGGGCGCAAGACCGGAACCCCCACGGGCATCCATTGCATGGATGCCGAATCGGCGCTCCGCCGCGCCAGCCAGGGGATGCAGTTCTTGGCCATCGGTAGCGACCTGCGGATGCTGGCCCAAAGCGCCGAACAAACCCTCCGCACTTTGGACCCGCAGCGGACCCGCGGCGGGCTGGCCAAGTACTAGTCCATGTAGGGTGCTGCTTTGCACGCACGCGCCGAGCGGTTGCGCCATCCCGTGGATGCAGAGCGCCCACCCCACCGCTCTCGGGGCGGACTCGTTACCGCGCTTCGGTGCCAACCATTGAACCGCCGGGGACCCCCGATTATAGTGAAGGTAGCCGGGCGGGTGGATGGTAAAGGCTTTTCTACAGGGAGGGACGGACCCGCGTGCACATCCTGCTGACCAACGACGATGGCATTTATGCCCCTGGACTGGCGGCTATGGAACAGGAACTCCGCCGCCTGGGGGAGGTATACGTGGTGGCACCGGCCACGGAGCAGAGCGGTGTCGGGCATTCGATCACCTACTTGACCCCGTTGGTGGTCAAAGAGGTGTACGACACGGACGGCCAGCAGCGCTGGGGCTGGACGGTCGAGGGGAGCCCGGCCGACTGCGTGCGCATCGCCCTGGCCGAGCTATGCCCCCAGCGCCCCGATTTGGTGGTCAGCGGCATCAACGGCGGGTTCAATGTGGGCATCAACGTGCTGTATTCGGGGACCGTGGCCGCGGCCATCGAGGGGGCGTTTTACGGCATTACCAGCGTGGCGGTTTCGCTGGAATACGACGAGCACGCCCGGTTCGATAAGGCGGCCCGGGTGGCCACGGCGGTGATCCAGGAAATTCTGGCCCAGAAGCCGCCGGGACCCCAACTGTACAACGTGAACATCCCCACGGCGGCCCTGGCGGGCACGCCCCAGGTCCGCGTGGTGCCGATGGATACCGTCCATTACGGCGACCGGTTCGAAAAGCGTTACGATCCCTGGGGGCGGCCCTACTATTGGGCTACCGGCCTGCCGCCGCCCCCGGCCGGAGAACACGAGACCGATTTGACGGTTACGCGGCAAGGCTACATCGCCCTGACCCCTTTGGACTACAACTTGACGAAACGGTCGGTGCTGGAGGAGATGCGGCGATGGCAGTTTCGCCTGAGCGATTCCGGCGATTCGCCACCGCGCGAGCGGGGCAAACTCCGCTTGCCTGTGCTCCGCGTGGCGCGCAAGAAGCAACGCGCTGCCGAATCCAACGAACCCCGATAGCGGGCCCGGATCGGCCCCCGGGCCCAGCGCCGCGGTGAACCGCATGTCGGCAATAGCGGCCCCGGGCGGGCCGGCCCAAGAACGGTCAACCGCGCACGGCACAATGCACGGCGGGAGCGTTTTCGATCCCTTGAAACCTGCTTGCTCACAATCCAGGAGGGCTGCCATGCGATGGATGATGTTGGTTGTTGGAGGGGCGCTGGTGGGGGTGATGGGCTGCGGCAAGTATGAGCCTGCGCCCATGCCGCAGAAGCCGCAAGCGCCGCAGGCCGCCGCGCCTGCCCCGGCACCCGCGGCCCCCAAGCCGGCGCAGGCGCCGCCATCGGGCATGACGTTGGGCATGCAAGGCATCGGCACGGCGGTAGGGATGGCGCCGTTGGAGACGGCCGTCAGCGGACCCATGGGGGTGGCCCCTGCCCGGCCCGCATCGCCCCCGGCACCCCCTCCGCAGCCCACGCCGCCGCCCGCCGCAGTCAAGGCCGACTCGGGCGTGGGCGCCAAAGGGCAGGGTTACGGCCCGGGCATCATCACCACCCCCGTAGCCACCTACTTCCGCGCCCAGGAACAAATCGTCTTCCGCATCCAAATCCCCGACGCCATGCGGTTGTACAAGGCCACCAACGGCCATGCCCCCAAGACCCACGAGGAGTTCATGGAAAAAATCATCAACGAAAACCGCATCCGGTTGCCCGAACTGCCTCCCGGGCATCGCTACCGCTACTACCCCGACCGGGAGGAATTGATGGTCGAGCACCCTGCCCCATAAAGCCTGCGGAGGGCCGGCCGGAATACAACGTCGCAGTACGGTCCGAATCACAAGCCATACGCCCCTTTTGCCCGCGATTGGCCATCGTTTCCAGGAACCCGAGGGAAGGATCGCAAACCCAGACGCACTTAAGAACCATCGCACGTACTCTTCCATGACGCGGCAGCTCGTGCTGGCAGCGATGTTGATCGGCCCTTGGGCGTGCCAGGCCCTGGCCGACGGTTGGGTCTTCCGCCCCTCGTATTACAGCCACGATCCGGCCACGGGGCAGCGGGTCCACCAATACCGGCCCGAGAAGGCCCCCTATGCCCGGATCGATCCCACGTACCAGCAGAGCATGTACCGGCATGTCCAAAGCGCGCTGAGCGTCGAGGGCAGTGCCGACTACCAGCACTTTGTCGAAACGTGGGGCCGGGGCGAGTATCTCCGGCCGTATGAAGAATGGCAATTCCCGTTCCGCGAGGGGGCCACGCCTTTCGGGCCCTGGGGCAATCCGCAAGGGCCCTGGAGCTTGCCCTATAGCCCATGGTTCAACCCGTATGGGTGGGCCCTTCCCTATGGGCTGCCGTATCCGTATGGTCCGCCCACCGTGTACCGCCTGCCCGCTCCGGTGCCGTATCCGCCGGCTGCGCCCTGGGCGCCTTGGCCCTATCCGGCCGCCCCGGAACCCATTCCTACGCCGCCGCCCGTGCCGCAGGTGCAGTAGCGGGGCCTGGAGTATCATGCCGGCTTTGAGGGGCGTCTCTTGAGCGAACCGGGCGGCCCGACTACATTCGGGCTTTTCCGCCTGCCCTGCCGAGAGACCGCACGATGTCGCTGCGACCGGTTTGCTCTGTGCTGCTATTGGCCACGCTGGTGTTTGCCGGAGGGTGGGGCCAGGGCCTGCGGGCCGAAGACCGGCCCCAGTGGGGCCAGCGGCATTCGCGGAACATGGTCTCGGACGAAAAGCACCTGCCTGCGGGCTTCGATCCCCGTTCGGGCTGGAACATCGCGTGGTCGACCGCCTTGGGCAGCGAGTGCTATTCCACCCCCGTGGTCGCCGGCGGAAAGGTGCTCATCGGCACCAATAACAACCAACCCCGCGACCCCCGCCATCAGGGCGACCGCGGGGTGATGATGTGTTTCGACGAGAAGGATGGGCGCCTGGCCTGGCAACTCGTGGTGCCCAAGCTCGAAGGGGACATCTATCTCGATTGGC
>JBBIQF010000432.1:0-5775 GCA_037442445.1 Planctomycetaceae bacterium | reverse complement strand
GAGGGCCACGCTCTGTCGTGGCCGAGGCATTGCGTGTTGCCCGGTAACATCCCGGCCCGTGAACGGTTACATCCGAAGGCACGTGCGGCATGACGGCCTGGCCGGCCGCTTGTGGCCGGGAAAACGCAAGAGGGCGCCGGGCTCATGCCCTAAAGCAAGCGAGGTGCAACCATGGGCTGGAAAACGTTCATCGTTGCGCTTGGGTGTATGGTCTGGATGGCCGGCGGCGGGACCTTTTGCCGGCAAGCGGGCGCCGCCGAGCCGGTGCGGCATCCGAACCTCCTCCTCAATGCCGAAGAACTCGGCCAGATCAAGCAGAAGATCCAGGAGCACGCCTGGGCGCGGCGCTTGTTCGAGCGGGTCAAGGCCCGGGCCGACGAGTCGGGCATTGGCGAGCATAACCTCCGCGAGGCGGCTTTGGTGTACGCGTTGACGGGCCAGGAGCGGTATGGCCAGGCCGTGCGCAACCACCTGGTTTTTGCGGCCCGCTACTGGCGGCGCCAGTTGGAGCAGGTGGACCTCAAGACCCAACCCGAGTTTGCGGCGTGGGGCCATTGGACGCCGAGTGCATGGGCCTACGACCTGACCTATGCCCTCTATCTGCCGGAGGAGCGAGAGGCCATCGAGCGCTGGCTGCGCTCGGTGGGCAAAACGATCATCGAGGGCGAAAAACTCTGGACCACCACGCCCAATCTGGTGTTCGACAAACATTGGCGGGTGGGGCTCATCGGGTACGTGCTGGGCGACAAAGCGTTGATCGACTGGGCGCTTCGCGACCCCGGGGTGCACGGGCCGCACCGCGGCGGCTTCTACGCAGTGCTGGACAGCATGGTCCAAGACGGGCATTTCTGGGGCGAGGCTCCGATCTACGCCTTGCATTACGACGTGCACGGGATGCTGGCCCTGGCCGAGGCCGCCCGCCACTACGATGGCACGGATCTGTACGGCTACGTGTCCAAGAAAAGCGGGGCCTCGATCAAGAGCATTCTGGACGGTTACCTCCGCATGGCCTATCCGCTGGAGAAGACGGGCATCGGTGGCGGGTCCATTCGCCTGGCCACGTTTGGCGACGGCTCGACCAGCTACCTGCCCTCGGGCATCCTGGCCGACACGTTTTTAGTCAACGCTCCGGAGGGAGGCGGCTGGCTGCTGGGCGAATTGGAGTTGGCGTGGAAGCGCTACCGGGACCCCGGATATGCGTGGCTTTTGGGGTTGCGGCCCGAGCGGGACGGCGATATCCGCTACGGGCGTGCGGTGTGGGGGCTGGTCGCCCTGACGCACGGCGAGCCGCTCCCGAAGGACGCCACGCCGCCTTTGGCCCCCAGCGGCCTGTACCGCAGCCAGGGATTCGCCATGCTCCGCAGCGACGAGTCGCCGGGCTATTGGACCGGCGGCGGCCTGGCCGCCGTGGTCCGCCTGGGCAACCCGGTGGGCCACGGGCACGAGGACTACTTCAGCCTCGTGCTGCACGGCAAAGGCCGGCTGCTGTATCCGGACCTCAACGTGATCCAGTACGAGCCCACGGGCATCAACTGGACCCACGAGGGGATCGCCCACAACACGCTATTGGTGGATCACCAATCGCCCCGGCCCGGCCCATTCGCCACGCGCGAGGAGTTCACGCCCGATGCCAAGTTCCTGGCCGTTTCGGGTAGCGCTTTTGCCGGCACCCGGCAGCAGCGCGCCGTGCTTTTGGCGCGGGAATACCTCGTGGACGTGTTCCGGGCCGAGGATACCCAGGTCAACCCGCGAACCTTCGACTGGGTGATGCACGGCCTGGGGCGGCTGTATCCGGGCAACCCCCAGGCGTATCGGCCCACGCACGGCCTGATGCCGTATTACGGGTGGGTGGATAACGAGCAAGGCCGCGTAACCGGCGCCGCCTGGCAGGCCGACTGGGTGCAGCAGACCGCGGGCATCACGCCGGGAGCACAGTTCGGGCCGCCGTGGTTCGCCCAGCGCGTTGGGGTGCGGCTGAGGATGCTCGGCCACGAAGGGACCGAGGTTTATTGCGGCGACGGACCCTTGACCGATGGCCCCCCGTACCACCGCATCGACGGCAATCCCGAGGGGTCTTCACCCTTGGTCGTGGCCCGGCGGCGGGGGCCGGCCGCAACCTTCGCCGCCGTGCACGAGCCCTACACCACTGCTCCGGCGATACTGCGGGTGGAGTCGATTGGCCCGGCGGAAACGCCCCACGCATTCGGCGTGCGGGTCGAAGCCGCCGAGTTTTCCGATCGCATCCTGGTGGCCTTCTTCGATGGGCAAAAGGTCCAGGAGCTGAGCGCGCCTGGCGGCGAGGTGTTCCGTTTTGCCGACTACGCCTACCTGCGGGCGACGCAAGAGCGGTTGGTTGGCCGGGGCCGTCTCGTGGGATTCCGCCTCGCCTGGCCGCACGCGAAGACGCCTGCACTGGTGCTCAATGGCCAGCCGGCCGCCGTGCAGCGCGAAGGGCGGTTCGTGCGATTTGGCGAGGTGCCGGCCGCGGCGGAAGCGATCAAGCCGGCCCCGATCGAGCCGAAGCCAGCCCCCGCAGGCCCTTCGCCCGAAGAGCGGGCCTGGGTCCACGTCCATTTCCGGCCCGAGGAACTCCACCTGCCGGCAGGGGGCAGCCAAGAGGCGGAAGTCGTGCTGCGGTGTGTGGGCCGGGGCCAGGCCCAGGGCACCATCCGCCTGGTGGCCCCCGCGGCAATCAGCGTGCAGCCGCAACAAATCGCTGTGGCTCCGATGGCCGAGGGCGACGAGCGCCGCCTTCGCCTCAGCGTCAAAGCCGCGGCCGGCACCCCCAGCGGGCTGTATGCCGTCCGGCTCGAAGCCGGCCCGGACCAGCTCATCGCTGGCGCCTCGCTCCCCGTGGCCGTGGGTGTGGTCCTTGCCGAAGACAAACGCCTGCCCGGCCGGGGCCAATACGTGATCCGCGCCCCGGGCTATACCATGAAGGTGGACCAATCCAGCGGCGTCTCCTATTATCTTCTGGACTCGCGGGGGCGCCGCCGCCACGGACGCATGCACAACACGAACTTCATCCAGGGCTTTCCGGGCGTGATGCGCGATGGCAAGTGGTGCTTTCACTATCGGCATCCCTGCCGGTTCGTCTGGGAGGGCGAAAACACATTGACCGTAGGCTGCGAGGGGACCTACGGGGACCACGACGTGCGGCTGCAATACACCTTCGGCCCCGAGGCCATCCACATTGGCCTGGTGCCGCCTACCCGGCCCGACGCCGAGCACACCATGTGGCTGGGCAATTTCGACGCGCTGGGGCCGGCCGTGCACGACGGCACCCAAGACGCACCCCATGAGCCGATCCTCGCACGCCGGTTCTTCTTCCCCCACCCGTGGTTCGATGAAGGGGTGCTTCTGGAGTTTGCCGCCGCCACACCCCTGCGCCAGCACGGCACGGCGGTCAGCTTCCCCATGCGCGTGGGCCAGCGAGTGACCCTGCGGTTTGCGACCCCGCAAGAGGCCGAACGCCTGATGCCCAAGCCGGCGAAGTGAGGTCAGCCCCGGCCGACCGCCAAGCACGCCGTCCAGGCCCGCCCGGGAGTCAAGCAAAAATGGGGCTACCGGCGCCAAGCCCAAAGCAGGTCCATTTGCGGGTCTTTCCGGCCACGCCGGTGCTAGGCCCGGCCTTTGGGCCGGGTTAGACGTGGAGACTTGCGGTTTCCTCTTGCCCCGTTGCCCTTCGGCAGGTCACCTCTCTTCGCGGCGCTCCGCTGCCCCCTTGAGCCTCAATGCGAAAGCCCCACCCGGCGGAAACGACCGCAACTGGGCGTGGTACTCGCGCAGCGCTAACCCGATCTGCCGCAGATGGTTGCCACAGGTGGACCTCCGGGCGGTCTCCCGAGCCGACTGCACGGCCGGCAGCAACAGGGCCAAGAGCGCCGCCACAATCGCCATCACCACCAACAGCTCGATGAGCGTCATGCCGCGCATGGCCCGCCGCATGGCAACACCTCTAACGCTGCCTCCGCCGGCGGACCCAAAACGCCACCCCCCGGCCACGCACGCCCCGCCAAGGATCGCGCCCACCGTGATCGGCCACGTCCGGCGTGCCGCCGGGGGCCCCGGCTTGGGCGGCCGGCGGGCAAGCAAAATCTTCTCGTTCTTCTCGCCCACCAGATACAACTCCCCCGCCCGTTCGTCCGTCACCTTGGTCCCCGGTGGGAACGACAGCACGAACATCCCCGCGTCGATCGGCTCGTTCAGCGTGACCCGCGTCACCGCAGCCCGCGCCGCAATCTCCACCGCACCCGTCTTTGGGTTCAAGCTCATCGATTTCCACCCGCTGACGACCCATCCGTGTGTGGAGTCCGGCCGGTAATCGACGTCCACCTGGTATTTCAGGCGTTCGCCGGCGTAGCCGGCCCGGCGCACCATGGCGAAGTCGCGCGAGGGGGCAAGCCAATAGCGCCGCTCCCCTCCCGTGCCCCATGCACCACGCAGCACCAGGCAATCGACCCCGTTGAGGGGCTCCGGCCGAGGCATCACTGTCCGTCCGCGACGCCGTTCAGGGGTCCTGCCCAGAATACTGTGCACCGGGCGAAGCACTTCCATCATCACCCCGCCCGCCCTGAGCCAAGCGGCGGTCTTGGCGATGACCCCGGCTGGCACCTTGCCCACAATCTCCCCCGTCGTCAATCCCATGCTCACGTTCCCATCGCTGGTCCATATTTCGTGCTGGTCTTTGAGTGTGTAGTCGTTGATGAACCACTGTTTGCCCCACGACTCCTGGCGGGTCTTCTCGCCGTCAAGCATCAAGAGGTAGCGCTTTTCCACCACCGTCTCGCGGTCGGGGAAACGCCGGCCCTGGTCGTCACTCATGCTGTGCCGCGAGTAGCTTTGGGTTACGGTCCGTTCGACCACCGCGGTTTTCACCCGCGCCTGGCGCTTCTCCAGGGCCTCGGTGATCGCCGCGAGGTCGGCTGGCGCCGATGCAGGCCCGGTGCTTGCCGCACTGCCCGTTTTTCCTGGTACGGCGGTGCTTATGACCAGGACCACAATCCCCATTCTGTGCCAGACCATTGCCCATCCCCCGTACCGTTAGCTGGCCTCGCCAACATCCGCTTCGCCTCGCTGCCGAAAAGCGCAACGCCCACGGTGCAGCCGGCGATCGCAAACCAGTGCGCAACCGTTCGGCCGCTTATGCGGGGCATAGCCCACCTCCGGCGAAACCAACGCCTGGCGCCCACCCATGCCTCCCCAAAGGCGATGGCCAGAGCATCCTGCCACTCTATCAAGCCGACTGCCTCCGCGCAGCCCGCCTACCGCGGACGAATCACAGACAGCCCAGCCAGAAGCACCACGTCCCCGTTACCTTTTTCGCGCGGATCTCCGGCCAAGTCAAGCAAGGCGCGGCGAAAATCGCCTCCCTCGCCAGGATTCAAGGCCCCTTGAGACCGGCGCCGGATATTGGTCATCTTCGCCAGATTTCCTATTTTCACACGCCCCCGGCCGGGGGACCGCCAAGAGGTTTTCGCTGGGCAGCCAAGCTCGCCCACCAGGCGCGGAACGTCCGGGCAAGAGACGCCGCGATGGCCTGGCTCGGCCGCTACACCCCCGCCTGTGTCCGGGCATTCTTCCGGCTGCCGACCGGCCGTTGCTCCAACGAATCGCGGACCGGCCCTCGTTGACCGGCGACCGCGGGTGGGCTAGGCTACCGGTGCCGCGGTAGCCCAAGGCCGTAACCGTCCACAGCCCGGGACGTCACCGGGCAACACGCAATGCCTAGGCCACGACAGAGCGTGGCCCTCCACCCTGGAGGGACGCGCTCCG
>JBBIQF010000431.1:0-5779 GCA_037442445.1 Planctomycetaceae bacterium | reverse complement strand
CGGCTCGCGGATCGTGTCGCACGATTTCGATATGGAAGGCGTCATCCCAGACAAGGTGATCCAGTACACCTCGAAGGAGGATCAGACGCACCACACCATCTACCTGTGGACCACGCCGCTGAAGAAGGAAAAGAAGGCCAGAGCGTCGGAAGAGTGACGCGGGGCTGGGCCGGCCGCCGGGTTCGGGGCGTAAGAGCGACGCCGAAGGCCCGCTCCGCGTGTTGAGGGCCGCAGGCAAGCCGCGCTACGCCCGGAAAACGCCCTGCGGTTGTGGGTCGATGACCATCGTGGGCGGCGCTGCCTGGCCGCCGTGCCAAGCAGCGCCGCCGAGTTTTTTTCGCTGTTTCGCCTCGCCGCTTGCGGAGGGTCTCGCATGAAGATCGGCTTCCATACCGATGCCTTCAATTCGGCGTATTTCAGCTTCGAGAAGTGCTTGCGGTGGGCCAAGGCCAATGGCCTGCACTACATCGAATGCGGCGTCATCGACGGCGTGAGTTGGGCCCACGGCCTGGGGTACTATCCCCATGTGGCCCTGTACGAAGACCCGGTGCTCTTGCGCCGAAAGATGGAAAGCTACGGCGTGCGGTTCTCGCAGATCGACGCGGCGTACCCCATGTCGGGCAAGGACGGCCCGGTCCGCGGCGTGGCCTACGTGATCCGCGCCATCCAGTGGGCCGCCCAGATCGGCTGCCCCTGCGTCGATACCACCGACGGCCTGGAAGCCCCCGAAGGCCTCACCGACGACGAAGCCATGGACCTCATGCGCCGCAGCTACCAGCAGATCATCGAGGTGGCCGAAGCCCACGGCATCACCGTCAATATCGAGCCGCACGGCTACTTCACCACCAAGCCCGATTTCATGGCCCGCATGTTGGACTTCTGCCGCAGCCCCCACCTGCGCATGAACATGGACACGGGCAATACCTTCATCGCCGGGCAGGACCCGGTGGCCTTCCTCCAGCGCTTTGTGGACCGCGTAAGCCATGTGCACATCAAGGACGTGTCGCAGTCGTTGGCGGCCGCCACCCGCGGCAAGCAGACCGGCATCGCCGTAAGCCACTGCGCACTAGGCGAGGGTGTCAATGCCGAGAACGTCCGCAAGTGCCTGGCCATCCTCCGCGACCACGGCTACACCGGGGTCCTGAGCATGGAGTGCGAGGGCCAGGGAGGCCCCATGATCGAACGCTCGCTGGCCTGGCTGCGAAATACCCTGGACGAACTGAAAATCCCGATCACCGGTTAAATCCATGCCCGGGTAACGGCCGCGCCGGCTGACCGGGCCCCCGTGCCGCCGCGCCGGACCGTGACGGGCTTTTTCCCACAGGCCCAGCACGTTTCGCGGCGGGCCGCAGGTGCTCCGGCGGCCGCCGTGCCAGAACCCAAGACGCCGTCCCCCAATTGCCGGATGTTCGAGCCATGACGAAAGCATCGTATTGCCTGCTTCTGGCCGCGCTGGCCTCATGCGCAGGGGCTGTACCCCCGCCGCTTCTTGCCGCTGCAACGGGTTCCCCGGCAGCCCCGCGGCCCAGTGTGGTGTTCCTCCTGGCCGACCAGTGGCGCGCCAAGGCCACCGGATACGAGCAGGACCCCAATGCCCGCACCCCGCAGCTCGACCGCCTGGCCCGGCACAGCATCGTGTTCCGCCAGGCGATCTCCGTCTGCCCGGTGTGCACCCCGTATCGGGCGGCCTTGTTGACCGGCCGCTACCCCACCACCACCGGCATGTTCCTCAACGACCTGTACCTCCCGGATGAGGAACTCTCGCTGGCCGAGGTCTTCAAGCAAGCGGGCTACGATACGGGCTATATCGGCAAGTGGCACCTGGACGGCCATGGGCGCGAAGCCTACATCCCCCCGGAGCGCCGCCAGGGCTTCGAGTTCTGGATGGCCGCTGAGTGCGACCACAATTACCCCCATTCGCATTTCTATACTGGCGACTCGCCGGTGAGGCGGTACTGGGAGGGGTACGATGCGTTTGCCCAGACCCGCCAGGCCCAAGAGTACCTCCGCCAGGCTGCGAGGCGCGCCCGGCCGTTCTTCCTCTTCGTCTCCTACGGCGTGCCCCACTTCCCGCATCACACGGCGCCCAAAGAGTTCCAGGCCATGCATCCGCCCGAGAAGATCACCTTCGCCCCCAACGTGCCCGATGCCATGCGCACCGAGCGCCTCCGCCGCGAAGCCTCGGGCTATTACGCCCATTGCACCGCCCTGGACCAATGCATCGGCGATATCGTGCGGACCCTGGACGAGACCGGCCTGGCCGACCGCACCGTGCTGGTGTTCACCTCCGACCACGGCGAGATGATGGGCTCGCACGGCTGCCCGCCGGCGCGCAAGCAAGTGCCCTACGACGAGTCGATCCGCGTGCCTCTATTGGTCCGCTATCCGCCCGCCCACCGCGGCACAGGCCGCGTGGTGCAGACCCCGATCGTAACGGTCGATCTGATGCCGACCTTGCTGAGCCTGGCCGGCGTACCCTGCCCCAAGACGGCCGAGGGCGAAGACCTTTCCGACCTGATCCGCGGCGGCCCCGAACGCCTTGACCGGGCCGTGCTTTTCATGAATGTCTCGCCCTTTGCCGACAACTACCCCGGCAAAGAGTATCGCGGCCTGCGCACAAGCCGCTATACCTATGTCCGCGACCTCGATGGCCCGTGGCTGTTGTTCGACGACCAGGCCGACCCCTATCAGTTGCAGAACCTCGTGGGCCGGCCGGAATGCCGCCAGCTCCAAGAGCAGCTCGACCGGCGCTTGCAGGCCGCGCTACGGGCTATCGGCGACGACTTCAAGCCCCGCCAGCACTACCTGGCCCGCTGGGGCTACGAGGTGGACGCCAAGGGGTGCATCTCCTACGCCCCGGGAGCCAAGGTGCAATCGCCGCGGAAACGCCCGTAGGGTGGCGGATGACGAATGACGAATGACGAAAGACAAATGACGAATGTCGAAGGGGGAATGACCAAGTACCAAGTACCAAGCACCAATGACCAATGACGAATGTCGAATGACAAATGTCGAAGGGAGGATGACCTAGTGCCAAGCACCAATGACCAAGTCGCGATGACCAGGCTGTCGGGCGGCGCGGCTGGTCATTGGTACTTTGGTCATTGGTCATTGGTACTTTGGTCATTCCTCCTCCTATGATCGCTGTCTCCGTTGCCCTTCGATATTCATCGTTCACCCCGGAGGTGCCATGATGTGGCGTATTGCGGCCTGTGTTGTCGTGGTGGCCATCGGCCTGTGGCAAAGTGCCGCAGAGAGTGATACCCCACGGCACAGCGCCCAGCCGGGCGGCGCCCCCGCGATCGTATCCGCCCCCCGCAACCTCCGTGCAGGCCATGTCATCCCCGACGAAGGCTACTGCGATCAGCCCTACGTGGTGATCACCCGCGAAGGGCATTGGTTGTGCACCATGACCACCGGGCCTGGCCGCGAAGGCGATAAGGGCCAGCACGTTGTGGCCACCCTCAGCACCGACCAGGGACGCACTTGGTCGAAACGGGTCGATATCGAGCCTTCCGGCCCCTGCGAGGCCTCCTGGGTCGTGCCGCTGGTGGTCACTTCCGGCCGCATCTACGCCTTCTACACCTACAACGGCGACCGCGTGGGCGAGTTGCGCGGCAAGCGGATACGCGCAGACACGCTGGGCTGGTATGCCTACAGGTACAGCGACGACAGCGGAAAAACCTGGTCCGAGCGCCACCGGCTGCCGCTCCGCATCACCGCCTGCGACCGCACGAACGACTGGCAAGGCAAGGTGCAGCTCTTCTGGGGCATCGACAAACCGGAGGTCGCTGGCTCTGCGGTCTATTTCGCTTTCACCAAACTGGGGCGCTACATGCTGGAACAGGGCGAGGGCTGGGTTTTCCGGTCGGACAATGTGCTTGTGGAACGCGACCCGACCCGCCTCCGCTGGGAGCTTCTGCCCGAAGGCGAACTCGGCATCCGCGCGCCCGAGTTCGGCTCGATCCAGGAGGAGCACAATCTGGTGCCGCTCCACAATGGCGGGCTGTTGTGCGTCTACCGCACCACACTCGGACATCCCTGCCAGGCCTATAGCCGCGACGGCGGGCGCACCTGGCCCCAACCTCAGCCCATGACCTATACACCCGGCGGGCGGAAGATCAAGAATCCCCGGGCCTGCCCCATGCTGTGGCGCACCGCCAGCGGCAAGTACCTGTTCTGGTTCCACAACAATGGGCACACCTCGTTCGGCGGCTGGTCCCGCAACCCAGTGTGGATCACCGGCGGCGTCGAGAAAGATGGATACCTCTTCTGGGCCCAGCCGGAAATCCTGCTCTATGACCCGGACCCCAACCAAGGCATGAGCTACCCGGACCTCATCGAACAAGGTGGCCGGTACTGGGTGACCGAGACCCAGAAAACGGTCGCCCGGGTCCACGCCATCGATTCGGCCTTGCTCGAAGGGTTATGGAACCAAGGGCGGGACCGATCAGTGGCCCGGCAAGGGTTGGTGCTGGACATGGGGCCGGCGGGGCTCCAGGCCGGCCAGGCGGCCATCCCAAGCCCGCTGGATCTGCGCAAGACCGGCGGCCTGGCCATCGATGTATGGGTGCAGCTCGAAGGCCTGGCCGGCGGGGACACCATTCTCAGCACGCGCACGCGCGGCGGCAAGGGCTTCGCCCTATCGACAACCCCGCACGGGACGATCCAGCTCGAACTGAACGACGGCACAACCCAGGCCCGCTGGGATTGCGATCCCGGCGTGCTCGTACCGGGCAAGCTGCACCATGTGGTGGCCAACGTGGACGCCGCCGCCAGGGTTATCAGCTTTGTCGTTGACGGCGTGTTGTGCGACGGTGGCGAGGCCCGGCCGTTCGGATGGCACCGCCTTCGCGGCAGCCTCGGCGATGTCAGCGGCAGCGGCACTCTGCGGATCGCCCCCGCCTGGCAAGGCCGGCTGAAACGGCTTCGGATGTACAGCCGCTTCCTGCGGACCTCCGAGGCCGTGGCCCACTTCCACGCCGGCCTTCCTTGAACCGACACCGCCGGGCACGACTTCTTCCTTGAGCAATGGTCGGGCTTTCCGCTCGCAGACCGCTGGCGGGCATCGCTTGATGGATTTGAAACATGTTCGCCTTGGCGTTGCTGGCCGGCCGAAAGTCGTGCCGCTGGTGGATCGCATCAAAACTCGAGCTGCACGCGCGCGAAGGCTTCATAGAGCGTATCCGGCGGGGGACCCAGCGGCGATGCCTGGTAGAAGTCGCCCGTAAACAGCACGCTGGCGCCGAAATCGGCCTTGAGCCCTCCCCCGAAGTCGTAGGTGAAGATATTCGCCAGTTCGGTCCCCATGTCCGTCGCGTTGCTGGCAGGGCGGCGAGTTGCCGCCCGCAGCCACCCCGCCGCAATCGCTCCGCGGAGCCGCTCCAAGATGGGGTACTCGTACTTGGTTTGCACGGTGAAAAGGCCCAGGCCCCGGTTTTGCAAACTCGCGCCCAAGTCGTTGACATCGCTCGGTCCGTGGGGGCTGGTGATGACAAGATAGCTCCAGTATCCTTGAGCCCCAAAGTTGTCGCGCGTGCTTTGGGCGATGGTGCGGAACTCGTTGGAATGCGTCTGGCCCGGTCGGGCGTTGCCCGTCGCATACAAGAGCTGGACACTCCACGTGCCGGGGCCCACCGGGAGCGGGCCCGTCTCCAGCTTCGTGGCAAAGCCGTGGTGGTTATACGTGGGAAGCCCGCCTAGCTCCTTCCTCTGGCCCGGGTTGTACAAGAAGAAGGCATTCACCGGAACGGGGCCCACGCGGCTGCCCCCCCGCACA
>JBBIQF010000430.1:0-5795 GCA_037442445.1 Planctomycetaceae bacterium | reverse complement strand
TGTCCCCTCGCCCGAGGCCACGCCATCGGGCGAGCCCGAACGGGTCAAGCCCAAACCCCCCGCGCCCCCAATCAAACCCCAGTCCGGGCCGCCCGAAATGCCGGATCGGGCCGCCCAGTTGGCCGCGCAACTGGTAGCGCTGATCGAGGCCCATCGCCACGAGGAAGCCGCCCAGCGGTTTGCGGCCGAAGGGAAGCTGCTCGATGCCGCCCGCCACGAAGCCGTGCGCGCCGCCTGGCTTAGGGAACTGGTCCGGCAGTGGAACCAGGATCCCGATGGGACCGATCTGAGCGGCGCGTGCTCGGCCATGATTTCCTGCTTTCCCAAGGACTCGGCCGAGGTCAGGGCCCTTCGCGTGCGGTCGCTGGTGCGGGGCGGCCAGTACGCCGAGGCCAGCAAGTATCTTCAACAAGAGCAGGCCGATCCCCACGCCGCCTGGCCGCAAGAGGCCAAGCCCCTGCGCGAAGCCCTCGAGCAACTCGTGGCGGCCCTGGGCCCGCCCGAACTTCCTTTGGAAAGGTTGCAAGAGGCGTTGAAGCGGGTGGAGGCCATCGACTGGGGACCTGTCGACTCGCGATGGCGCCTGGATGCAGCCGAGAAGGCCCGGGTGGACGAGCTGCGCCGGCGGGTGGAAGGTATGCAGGTGATCCAATGGCGCCGCGAACTGGCCGACAGGCTCAAACGGGCGCGCGACATGCTGGAGAACGGCCGCTTTGCCGAGGCCCGGCCGCTGGTGCTGGCCGCACGCAATACGGTGGAAAAACTCGGCCGCCTGCCGGGGCAATCCAAGGCCGACCTCCAGCGCCAGCTCCGCGACCCCCTGTTGGAGTGCGATCTGTTGCTGGCCGTAGCGGGCCTAGGCGACCCCACTGCCGAGCCCGCCGCAAAGGTCGACGCCCTCGCCGCCGCTGAAAAACTCCTCGCCGAACATGCCGACCGGCTGACGCCCGAACAGTTGCGGTTGCTGGTCTCGGGTGCGGGAGCGCTAGCCGGTACCCGCAGCGCCGTTCTGGTGGACCGGGCTTTGGCCCTGGTGCGAAGCGCCTGCCAGCGTGCCCCGGGCAGGCCCGAACTAGCGGCCCCTCTGGCCGGCCTGTGGCGTGGCCGCATCGCTCTCCAGATCGCCCAGCGCGAGCCCACCCCCGCCGATCTCGAGGAGTTCCAGAAAGATTGGGCCCTTTGGGAACGCGCGCCCGAGCCGCTCAAAGGGGCCGCCGCAGCGGACGTCCATGTGCTCGAACTGTGGCGCACTGAAAACCTCCTCCTGGCCGGCAAGTCGGCCGAAGTCCGGCCCCCCGACCTGGCCGGTCTGTCTAAAGAGTTCGAGCCGTATGGCCATTACCTGGCCGCGCGCATCCACCTGGCTTCGGGCCGGGTGGACGAGGCCCTGAAGTCCCTCGAGCGGCTGTTCGCCCCGGCGCCGGTGCCGCCGCTTTTGGGCCAGGCCAAGGGACGCCTCGAAAAAGCCGTGGGGTGCCTGGTAGATGCGGTACAGGAAGCCCGCCGGCTCCGCCCTGGCAAGATTCGCTTCGAACCCTATGCGGATACCCAGGAGGCCAAGCGCCACCTCCAACTGCTTCAAGCCGCCCAGGCCGCCATCGCATCGCAACCGCCGGCCCGGCCAGAGCCCGCTCCGCCAGAGCCCAAGGGAACTGGCGCCGTGCTGCCGCCTGTGCTGGAGATCCACTTCCAGCTTGCGCTGGCCCTGGCGGCCCTGGCCGCAGGCGACCGCACCGCGGCAGCCTCGGCCACCGAAGCTCTTACAAGGCAGCCCCGCGAGGAGTTGGGCCACCCCATAGCCACCGAGCGGCTATGGGCCCCTTACGCTTACGTGGCCAGCCACCTCCCCGCCACCCCTCAGGCCCCCCTGCCCGACCAGCTTCGCCAACCCGTTCTTCAGAACGCAGCAGAGCTGTTCGGCCTGCTTACCCAGTGGCGGCCAGAACCGCTATCGCGGGACGAGGCCGGCGTGCTGTACCGTACCGTTATCGCCCCGCTTTTGGCCCAAAAGGACCAGAAATGGACCGCCAGCGACGAGCCTTTCCTGGCCTCGGCCAGCGAGTTCCTCTGGTCGCATCTGGAAGACGACTGGCCCGCAGGCCGGGCGAAGATTTTGGAGCACCTGGAAAACGCTTTGTCGGCAGCCATCGGATTGACCGGCGGCGCATCCGCCAGCGCCGGCCGGGCCCGCTACTTGATGCGCCGCGCCCAGGCCCGCCTGGCATGGGACCCGCCCAAGCTCGACGAGGCCGCCGCCGATGCCGATACGGCGGTCGCACTCGACGGCCAAAGCCCCGCAGTACGGGGCGTTCATGCCGAGGCCCATCTGCGCAAGTCCCGAACTCAAGACGTGCGCAAGGCCCGCATCGACGACTTGAAAAAGGCGATGGAATCGGCCGAGGTGGCCTGCCGTGCCCTTCGCTCGGCCAAAGCCGATTCGCTTGATGCACAGCGGGCCTTGCCGGGATACATGCTCACCTTGAGTATGGCCCGGCTGGAATACGCCAACTTCGAAAGCGACAAGCGCCAAGAGTACCTGGACGAGGCGGCCAAGCTGGCCCGCGATGCCGCCCGGCTGGTGGGCGAGAAAGACCCCCGGGCCTTCACCACCTACATGGCCCTGGGCAACGCCTGCGAAGATTTGGCCTGGGCCGCCGACCAGGACCCCGAAAAGTTCTACGCCGAGGCCATCCAGGCCTTCAACCGTGGAAGCCGGGTCCGCCAACTCCCCTCGGCCGAAGGGGAGCGCAGCATAGGCCGGTGCTATTACCGCGCTGCGGTGGAATCGGTCCTGGACCGCCTGGCCGGCCTGGGCCGCACCGGAATGCTCCATCAGGCCGCCCGCCATCTCGAACAGGTCACCCGCCAGCTCGACCCCAACGACGCCGAGGCCTGGTACTTTTTGGGCATCGTCTATTGGAACCAGGACCCCGCCAATTACGCGAAAGCGGCCGAATGCTTCGAGACCGCCAAGAAAGTGGCCCAAGCCCACAATCGGCCCGAGTACGCGTATTACGTCCTCCAATGGGCCGTCTTCCCCTGGAATGACCCCAACCTCCGCCGCGACGCCCAAGGCTTGGACGCCGTGTGGCGCACCATCGCCCCGCGCCTCGACGCCCTGGAAAAAGCCCCCGAGCCCCCCCGGCCCCCCAGGGATCCCCCACGCCCATCCCCACCGCCCCCCGCCCGGCCACCCCGCCCCCATCCATCCCCAGCGCGAAGCCCTCAGGCAGCGCGCACGGCACCACGCCGCTCAGGAAAACTGGGACGAGGCCATCCGCCTGTGCGAACAAGCCCTCAAGCAGGTCCCCCAGCCCGATTGGGCCGAGGTCTATCTCCTTCTGGACTTGGCGCAATACCGGCTCAAGCTGGCCGGCAAGGCCTTGCAGGAAGGCAATGCCGATGCGGCCCGCCAGCGGGCCGACCAGGCCCTCGACGAAACCCAAAAAGCCCGAAACGTGGCCATCTCGCTCGCGCAACGGGCCAACTGCCAGACCATGCTGGGCCAGGTCTATACCACACGCTGGATGGCAGGCTGGGATGCCGAGGACTGGAACCAGGCCGTGGCCGCCTACGCCGAAGTCCTCAAACTCCAGCCCCGCCGCCGCATCGCCCAGGAGGCCGCCGGCAGAATCGCCACGCTCCACATCTTCCGCGCCACTCGCGACCAGCCGCCGACCTATGCCACGTTGGAACTGTTGGCCAACGGCATCCGCTGGCAGCAATCGGCCTACGAATCACTGCGGATCGCAAGCGGGGAAACGCCCGAGCAATTCGCCGCCCTCCGGGCCGCGCTGAAAACCAGCCTCCAAGACCGCTTCGTCAAACCCGCCCTGGAAAAGGCCCGCGAGGCCCTCAACTCCGAGACCGACCCCGCACGCCAACAGCAGATCCAAGCCTGGATGGCCGAGTGGCAGCAAGCCGCCGGCCAATGACGCAGAGCACGCAGCCAGCCGCCTCTCGCCCCGCCGCGCCCCATGCACCGCCGGCTTGACGCCCGCTTTCGCATCGGCCCATAATCAACCGGGCCGCCCCAATCCCTGCTGCGCCGCTCGTGGCCCCGGGGAACTTCGCTTGGCGTGAGGAGATCCGCTTTATGACGCGCTCGTTGAACCGCCGGCAATTCCTGGCATCCTCCAAACGGACCACGCTGGCCTATGCGGCCGGCGTCACCCTGCTGGCCAACCCCCGCTCGGTCTGGGGCGCGCCGGCTGCCGACAAGGTGATCCTGGCCCAGGTGGGCTGCGGCGGCCGGGGAAGCAATCTCGCCGCCGGATTCATCCAGCGCGGCGACTGCCGGTATGCCTACACCTGCGACCCGGACATGCCCCGGGCCGAGGGATTGGCCCGCTCCCTCGCCTCCCTCCAGGGCAACCCCCCCAAGCCGCTCCAGGACTTCCGCAAGGCCCTGGACGACAAGTCGGTGGTGGCGGTCATCGTGGCCACGCCCGACCACTGGCACGCCCCGGCCACGGTCTGGGCCTGCCAGGCCGGCAAAGACGTGTATGTCGAAAAGCCCGCCACCCACAACTGCTGGGAAGGCCAGAAAATGCTCCAGGCCGCCCGCAAGTACCAGCGCATCGTCCAGGTCGGTACCCAGAACCGCAGCGCCGAATACAACCGCCAGGCCCGCGAATACATCGCCTCGGGCAAGCTCGGCAAAATCCACCTCTGCCGCGTCTTCAACCAGAAAGATTGGGGCAACTTCCCCCAGCAGCCCGACCGCGATCCCCCCAAAGGCCTCGACTGGGACATGTGGAACGGCCCCGCCCCCGAGGCCCGCTACAATCCCACCCTCCATCACGGCTGGCACCACCTGTGGCGCTACTCCGGCGGCGACATCGCCAACGACGCCAGCCACCAGTTGGATCTCGCCCGCTGGCTCGTCGGCGTCGAATACCCCAAGACCGTTTACAGCGTCGGCGGCCGGTTCAATTCCCAAGGCGCGGCCGAGACCCCCGATACCCAAATCGCCGTTTACGAGTTCGAGGGCCTGGTGATGACCTTCGAGCTGACGCTCTACACCCCCTACATGCTCAAAATCTCGCCACAGATCCGCGAGTCGCTCACCGAGTTCCCCTACTGGCCCCAGTGCGCCACACGCATCGAAATCTTCGGCGACAAGGGGCTGATGATCGTCGGCCGCCACGGCGGCGGCTGGCAGGTCTTCGACCGCCCCAAACGCGAACAACCCGTGCTCGTGGCCCAGGGCAACGGCAAATTCCCCGACCCCGAACACAAAGAGAACTTCATCCAGTGCATCCGCAGCCGGGCGCTGCCCAACGCCGATATCGAAAAAGGCCACCGCAGCGCCCTGTTGACCCACTACGCCAACATCAGCTACCGCCTGGGCGGGCAGAAACTCCGCATCGACCCGGCCACGGAACACATCGTCGATAACCCCGACGCCATGGCCCTGTTCCGCCGCCAATACCGCAAACCCTGGGTCATCGCCGACGAGGTGTAATCCACTGCGTTGCTGGAACCCGCGGCTTCACGTTTGCTGGAAGCTCGCGTGTTCAAGAAGGCCACCCCGCCATGCCCCCAACCCCGCGCGTGCTCATCGCCGTGGCCCGCTGCCACCGCCGCAACATGCTTGCCCGCTACGGCCGCGTTGGACTTGGCCGATGTCGGCAAGAAACGGGGACGCAGCTCGTTTTTGGCAGGTTCGGCTGACCGCCAGCAGCCCATTGCCGCGGCGTACCGCCCCCCATGCCACCCCTATACGCCCGGCTGACTTCGTGTCATCATGCGGGCGCGCTGGCTTTCGGGTCTGCAAGCAGTCCAGCCCGCGA
>JBBIQF010000429.1:0-5798 GCA_037442445.1 Planctomycetaceae bacterium | reverse complement strand
GAAGAATCCCCTCCGCGAGGAGGTGCAAGCAAACGGCCGTATTCGGCGCTGGGCATTCGTCGCCGAAGTGGGAAAGTATTTGCGTGTGGTCACTGAGCCGGACGGGGAGACAGTGCACAATGCCTTCTTCGATCGGCGCTTCAAACCCTGAGCTGCCGGAGACAAGAGATGTTGCTCCAGTATTATCCCGATAGCGATATGTTGTATATCAGATTCGCCGAGGGGACGAGCAGCGAGTCCGAGGAGGTTGCAGAGGGTGTGGTGATCGACTTCGACGAGCGCAAGCGCGTGGTTGGGATCGAGATCGAAGATGCAAGCAGGTTGATCGATTTGGCCCGGCTAGAAGTATTGGGTTTGCCCATCGTGAATTTAGTGCTTAGCGATAGGGAGCCTGCCAAGGCCCGGTCGGCCGGCTGAGAGGGCCGTGGGGCGGCGGCTTGCTGCGCCGGTGCCGCCGAAGCGCAAGGGGCCGGGAGTGTCCCCGGAGTGCGCAGCGGTGGTTTCCCGAGGTTACGGTTTGGGCAAGTCGGGCACAGTTGGCCGCTGGGAGGTTGGGGCCCGGGGAGTCGCCACCGGGGGGGGCGGGCGTTCAAACCGCTTTTCGGGCGGCGCGGAGGCGGCGGAGGCAGAGGGCCGCCAGATAGGCGCCGGCGGCGGCCAGCACCACGGCCGATTCCGGCCCGATCCGCGTCCCGTACACGGCAATCCGTGGCACCGTGGCCAGCACCGCGCAGAGCAGTGTCGAGGCAAACAGCAGCGGCCCCATGCGGGCGACGAAGCACGCTGCCGTGGCGGCCGGCAGGCTCAAGAGCGCGATCACCAGAATCAAGCCCACGATCTGGGTGAGGGCAATCACCGTCAGCGCCACCAAGCACAACAGCACCATGTGCGTCCACAGCACGCCGATGCCCTGAAGCGCGGCCTGTTCCTCGTCCAGGCAGATGGCCAGAAAACGCTTGTGGAACGCCAGCACCACCCCGAGGATCACCGCGTCGACCAGCGCCAACAGCCGCACGTCGGACCAATCGACCATGGCGATGTTGCCGAAAAGGTAGCTGAGCAGTTCGCTCTGATAGCCGGGGGTGAACTTGACCAAGAGCACGCCGGTTGCCATGCCCACCGACCACAGGGCGCCGATCAGGGTGTCGAGGCTGTGGCCGGCCCGCTGGTGGACGATGGCCAGCCCGACGGCCGCCGCCAGGGCGGCCAGGGCCGCCCCGTACAGCGGCGCTTTGGGCCCGAGCCAGCCCCAGCCGCCGGGAAAGACGGTTCGCAGGAACAAAGCGGCGCCGACGCCGCCGACGGCGATATGGGCCACGGCCCCGGCCAGGAACACGATTCGCCGGGTAACCACATACGGCCCGATGACCCCGCAAGCGATGCTGGCCAGGAGGCCCGCGGCCAGGCCCGGCGCCAACAGCGGGTTATGGACCATATCGCGGAAAAACGGGGTCATGGCCCGAGGTGCTCCTGCGACGGGGCCGGCCGGCATCCTTCGTGGCAGCCAGGGTCCGAAAGCGGGCATTCCTGGCGGTGGCGCACGCCCCGCACCCCTTCGTGGTACAAGGGGGCCAGCAGTTCCCAGGAAACCTCGTCTGCCGCGTGGCAAGTCAATCGCCGGTTGAGGCATGCCACGCGTTTGAGGTGGGTGGAGACGAACGACACGTCGTGGCTGACCACCACGATGGGCATGTGCTGGTTCAGGCGATGGAGCAGATCGGTCAGCCCCTGCTCGACGTGGGGATCGATGCCGGCAGTAGGCTCGTCCAACAGCAGCAGCTCGGCGTGCGAGGCCAGCGCCCGGGCGATGAGCACCCGCTGGCGCTGGCCGCCGGAAAGCGTATCCAGGCGCCGCGAAGCCATGGCTTCCATCCCCGTGAGTGCCAAGGCGTGCCGGGCGGCTTCGACATGTTTGCGAGCATACCAGGCGCCCCAGGGCGATTGGCCGAGCCGGCCGGTAAGCACCACGTCGAGCACCGTGGCCGGCACCGCGGGATCGATGCGGGCATGTTGGGGGACGTAGCCGATCCGCTGGCGGACCTCCACGGGCCGGTGGCCAAACACCCGCACCGTTCCCCGCTGCGGTTCTAGCAGGCCGAGGATCAGTTTCAGCAGCGTGGTCTTGCCCCCGCCATTGGGGCCGATGATGCCCAGGAACTCGTCCGGGGCGATCTCGAGGGTCACGTCCTCCAGGACCGGCTGTCGCAGGCCCGCTGGGGGGTAGCCGAAACTCACGTCGCGAAGCTCGACCACCGGTGGGCTAGGAGGGGTCATTGGAAGGACTCCGCCAGGCGCCGGGCCGTATCCAGAAGGCTCGGGAGCAGATCGGCCGGCAAGTCGTCGATGACCTCGATACGTGCCCCGATGGCGTTAGCTACGGCCTGGGCCGAACGCCGGCCCCCCTGGGGATGGACGAACACCACGCGGATGTTTTCGCGCCGGGCCAATTCCTGGAGTTCGCTCAGTTCGTGGTCGCTGGGTTCCTTTCCCTCGCTTTCGATGGACAATTGCCGCAGCCCGTAGTCCTCGGCAAAGTAGCCCCAAGCGGGGTGGAACACCAAGAACGCCTTGCCGCGATAGGGGGCCAAGAGCGTGCCGATGGCGGCGTCGGCCTCATCGAGCCGGGCCTCCAGCGCACCGAGATTCCGCTGGTAATCGCCTTGGTGGGCGGGGTCCACCGCGGAAAGCTCGCGGGCCACGGTGCGGGCCTGAATCTTCAGCCGGCGCAGGCTCAGCCAGATGTGCGGATCGGCGCCGGCCAAATCCGCTGGCGCCTGGCCGGTGCCGTGGGTGTGGCCAAGTCCTTGGCGTCCCTGGGCCGGGGCCTTGGGGTCTTCGCCCGAGGTGGTTGCCGCGTGATGGCCGCCGGGCCGGTCATGGCCGGAAGGATGATGCGCCGCATGGCCCCCTTCCAGCGGGCGCAGGGTTATACCCTGCCTGAGGTCCACCACCCGCAGCGTGCCTAAGCGGCGCAGGGCCTCGAATCCCTGGCTGTTTTCCAGCGGCATGCCGGTCTGGAAGTACACGGCGGCCCGGGCGGCCAGGCTGATCTCGGCATCGGTGGGCTGGTACAGCTCGGCACTCTCGCCGGGGCGCACAAGCGCCAGCACCTCGACGTGCTGGCCGCCAATCTGCTGGACCAGCCAGGCATGGGGGAGCACCGTGACCGCTACGCGCAATCGATGGGGCGGTGCCTGGCCGTGGCCGCTGCAGCCGCCCAGCACGCCCACGCAAACCAGCAAAACGCCCAATGCAGATCGCATGGAGGTATTCTACCGGTGCGGCGACCGGGCGCCACGGTGCGCTGCGGGGGCGATGGCGCAGGGGGCGTTCTACCCGTTCGGCAACGGGGCATCCTCGGCAAGGTCCCTCTGGCCGATCACGGTGTACGTTCTACCCGTGCGGCGATAGGTTCCAACGCCCGCCGCCCGCACGGGCCGGCGAGCATCGGGATCCCCTCGGCCATGGCCGAGCCTGCGGCATAAAGCCGGCCCTGGTTGCCAGCATTTCGTGGGCCGCCGGGTTTTCGCTCACGGGCCAATCTCGATGCTGCTTATAGGGTACCACCCGTCGGCATCGCGGCCGCGGATTCCCAGCCGCACCACGGGTTTGGCCGCCTCGTCCACCACGCCGATGGCCAGCGTATACCGGCCCGCCGGCAGGTCGGCGGGGAGCATCAAGGTCTCCTCGATGGGGGTAACCGGGCCTGGCGGCAGGTCGGGCGGTTGTTGGAGGAACTCTTTGGTGAACACGGGGACCGAGCCGGGCATGAAGCGATTGACGGGAGTCTTGCCCACGATGACCCGCGATGGGCCCTCGGGCCGCGCGAGCCGAACCGCCAGCCGGTACGGCCGGTAGCACGGCGCCGACCCGGTGTTTTGCCACTGCATGGCCAGCACGATGGGCCGGCCGGGTGCGGCCTGGGCCGGATGGCTCAGTTCGCGAAGCACAAGCCGGTAGCCCAGCCGGCGCAGGAATCGCTCGATTTCGGGCCGGACCTCGGGGCCTTCGGGCAAGGGTGCCGATTTGTTGTTGATGTACGAGCCGTGCAGCGCCAGGGCGTAATTGAAGATATAGCGGAGGGGCCAGCCTTCCTGGACCCAGCGGCGCATGTCCCAGCATGTCTCCCAGGCGACGGGGGCAGCCTTCCAGGCGTCCTCGATGCCTGCCTCGCGGATGTACTGGGGGTAGCCGTTGCGCATGTGGCACCAGGTGCGGGAGAAGCCGCCCATATCGCCCAGGCAGTCGGCCCGCCAGCCGGTGCCGCGGCCGACCGCGTGCTTCAGGCAGTCGCCGCCCCCGATGAGCATCAACAGCGGCGTTTTGCGGAACGATTCGAGGTAGGTGTTCACGATGGCCATGCGGTTTTCCAGCGACGGCAGCCGGCACCGCTTCGACCCGCTCAAATGCCACTCGCCCCACCAGCCCACCGAGCCCAAATCGACGTGGTCCAGGTCGGGATGGCCGTCGTACCGCTTGCCCAGCCGGCGAATGAAATCCAGGTGGCGCTGGAGCACCACGGGGTCGTCCAGGTCGGGGATGGGGAACACCCGGCCCGAATAGTCGCATTCCAGAATCCGCCCGCCGATATCCCTAAGCCACGCGGGATGGTAGGGGTTTCGCGGCGTGGTGGAACAGCACATCACGCGGAAAGCGAGTTTCTGGCCCGACTGGCGGCTCTCCAAGAGGACGCGGTCCAGGAACTCGGTGTTCAATTGCCCCGGCTGGGGTTCCAGCTCGCCCCAGCCCCACCGCGCATACTGCACGGTGGACGGAATCCACGGGGGCAGGTTCTTGTCCTGCTTGCGGGTGCGGTGGAATGTCTGCCAGCCCATGCCGGGGTTGGCCAATAGCTCGTCAGTTTCCTGGGGCACGACCTTGACCGTCCGGGCCGCGTCGCCACCCTGTGCCGGGGGTGCAAGCCCGATCCCGCTCCAGGCCGCTGCCACCGCCAGCGCCGTACCCAGTAGCATCCGACGCATTGCAAGTCTCCTCGTTTTTCTGTGAGGCAGAAAGGAAACGTCACCCGGTGCACACGCCGGTATTATGTGCCGCAGGCGGCCGGAAGACGAGGCGTGGCCGGCGCCAGGCCGGCAGGGTAGAATCGGGCGTGATGAAACTCGCGTTCAGCTCGAATGCGTTTTTGCGGTTTCCGATCGAGGAGGCGATCGCCCGGATTGCGGCCCTGGGCTACCGGGGGCTGGAATTGCTGGCCGATGTGCCCCACGCCTGGCCTGCCGGCCTGTTGGACCCGCAGAAGGAGTCCATCCGCCAGTGTCTTGCGCGGCACGGCCTGGCCATCGCCAATGTGAATGCCTTCATGATGCGGGCGGTGGCCGACCCGCGGCAGCCCTACTGGCACCCCTCGTGGATCGAGCCGGACGAGCATTACCGGGCCATCCGCCGCGAGCATACCAAGCGGGCGCTGCGTCTGGCGGCGGAGTTGGGCGCGCCGAGCATCCAGACCGAGCCGGGCGGGCCGCTGGCCGCCGGCCAAAGCCGCACCGAAGCCCTGCGCGTGTTCTACGACGCGCTGATGCCCTGCCTCGAAGTGGCCGAGCAGTGCCGGGTGTGGCTGCTCATCGAGCCCGAGCCGGGCTTGCTCATCGAGCGCTTCGAGCAATACCTGGAGTTTGCCGATCGGGTGGGATCGCCGTGGCTGGGGCTGAACTTCGACATCGGCCATGCCTACTGCGTCGGCGAAGATCCGCAGGACTGGGTCGCCAAGATGAAGGACCACACGCGGCACTACCATCTGGAGGACATCGCGGCCACGCGCGTTCACCAGCATCTGGTCC
>JBBIQF010000428.1:0-5816 GCA_037442445.1 Planctomycetaceae bacterium | reverse complement strand
GCATCGAATTGCCGCTTGCGAAGGTCCTCGTTGAACTGCTTGACCACCACGTGGAAGCTCTCGAACTGCTCCCAGGCCTCCCAATGGGTGGTGAGCATGAATCGTTCGGCCAGCAGTTGGCCCGCCACCGGGTTCTGCTTCATCACCACCTGCTCGGTCACGAACCAGTACGACAAGAAACTGGCCGTCACCACCACCAGGAGGAAGGCCCCGAACAAGGTCAGGCACTTCAGCTCCAGGCTCGTTTCGCCCAGGACACGGTAGAGGGGTCGGTGGGACATGCCGAAAGCCCGACGGGACGATACCACCTACCCATTGTAGGGCACACCGGCAGGCCACGCAAAGACCAGTCCCCGCAAGGGAATAGAGCCAAGAGCCGGGGGCGTCAGCCCCCGGTGGCCTCAGCCGACAACCCGCGGCGTCCTCACGAGCCGGGGGCGTCAGCCCCCGGTGCGGTCCGATAAGCGCCCGGGGCGTCATCCCCCGGTGGTCCCGGCGCCGCGCGATCCACCCGGTGAGGCGGCTCGGCGGCCGTACATGCAAACTCCAGCCGGGCCGCCACCTGGTCCCGCACCGTCACCTTAGCCCGGAGGAAGAAGGCATCGGCCAGCCGGTCCACCAGCTCGACCTCCAGGCGCACGGTGTCGCCGGGAAGGACCAAGCGTTTGAAGCGGACGTCGTTCATTCGAGTGGCCACGGGCACACGGCCCGGAACGGCGGCCAGGTGGTCGGCCAGCAGAATCGCACCCGCCTGCATGGCCGCCTCGCACAACAGCACGCCCGGCACCACCGGGCAGCCCGGGTAATGCCCCGCGAAGAAATCCTCCTTGCCTGTAAAGGTCTTGGTGCAAACGATGCGCCGCGGGTCCTGCTCGAGGATTTCGTCAACCAGCAGGAACGGCTCGCGGTGCGGAATGGCCTGGTAGATCCGCTGGCGGCTCATGGGGCCCAGTGTACTCTTTTTCGGCCGGGAGCGTCAAAGGCAAACACGGCGGCCGGCAGCACGGGCGGCTTGACGCGGCCTGGTTCGCCTGCCTACACTCGCCCTGTGTTGTTCTTGGGAATGCTAAGAAGCTGGGGCCCGTTGTTTTCCAGGAGGCCGACCATGGACCGCAGAACCGCATTGTCGCGGCGCCGCGTACTGGCTGCCGCCGCCGCTGGAGTGACCCTCGTACCGCGCCACGTGCTTGGGGGCCCAGGCCAGAAGCCGCCCAGCGAGAAGCTCAACATCGCCGGGGTGGGGCTCAACGGCATGGGGGCAGGCGACATCGCCAACTGCGCGGGCGAGAACATTGTGGCCCTGTGCGATGTGGACCAGAACGTCCTGGACCGCGAAGCCAAGAAATACCCCAAGGCCAAACTCCACCGCGATTTCCGCAAGATGCTGGAGACCCAGAAGGACATCGACGCGGTGATGGTGGCCACGCCCGACCATCTCCACGCGGTGGTCAGCATCACGGCCATGCGCCTGGGCAAGCACGTGTTCTGCCAGAAGCCGCTGACGCATTCGGTGTACGAGGCCCGGCTGATGGCCAAGGTGGCCAAGGAGACCAAAGTGGCCACCCAGATGGGCAACCAGGGGCAGGCCAGCGAGGAACACCGGCTGATGGCGGAATTGATCTGGGCCGGGGCCGTGGGCACCGTGCGGGAAATCCATGCGGGTTCGAATCGCCGGCCATGGATTTCGCCCCGCGGCATCCCCCGCCCCAAAGAGACGCCCCCTGTGCCGCCGACACTGGACTGGGACCTGTGGATCGGCCCGGCACCCATGCGCCCGTACCACCCCTGTTACCATCCCTTTGCCTGGCGCGGCTGGTGGGACTTCGGCACCGGGGTGCTGGGCGATATCGGCTGCCACGAGCTATCGCCGGTGTTCAAGGCCCTCAAGCTAGGCCATCCCGCGTGGGTCGAGGCCTGCTCTTCGAACCACCAGATGCCCCCCGAGGTGGCCAACGAGACGGCCCCGGTGTCGTCCATCGTGCGGTGGTACTTCCCGGCCGAGGGAGATCGGGCCCCCGTGACCGTTACCTGGTGGGACGGCGGCCTGAAACCGCCCCGCCCCGAAGAGCTGGAACCGGGGCGGCAGTTTGCCGAGGGCGACTGGCTGTTGATCGTGGGCGACAAGGGCAAGATGCTGCACCACCGGCTCATTCCCGACGCCAAAGCCCGCGAGTTCGGCAAGCCGCCCCGCGTCCTACCCCGCTCCCCGGGCCACTACGTCGAGTGGATCAATGCCTGCAAGGGAGGCCCGCCGGCTGGCTCGAACTTCGTCGATCACGCCGCCCATCTGGCCGAGGTGGTCCTCTTGGGCAACATCGCCATCCGCACGGGCGAGAAGCTCGACTGGGATGCGGCCAACCTCCGCTTCACCAATAGCGACAAGGCCAATGCCCTGATCAATCCGCCGTACCGCTCCGGCTGGAGCTTGGGATAGCCGGCGCGGGCCAGTCTGGGCCGGGGCGCGGCCCGGCGGAATGCGGAAACCGAAGTGCGGCCTGGATAGCCCCGCCCGGGCGCCGGAGGCCGCGTCGCACACCGGCGCATGGAACTTTAGGCGGCAGCGGTTTGCGAGGGCCTGGCGCGGCGGCAAGCCTCCAGTCGTTCGCCCTGCACCCGCAGCCAGGTGGATTGCTGTTCGGCCTGGCGGCGATCGAGTTCCTCCTGGCGCTGGAGGAGTTCGGCGGCCAGGCGGTCGAGTTGCTCCTGGCGCCCGGTGGCCCATTGTTCCCATGCCGCCCGCTCGCGCATCACCCGCTGATAGTGCTGGTTCAACTCGTCCCGCAGCATCTGAAGTTCTTCGCGCTGTCGGGCCAGGTCGATTTCCTTCTGGCGATACTGGTCGGCCAGTCGGGCCCGGAGGTCGGCCACGGCCTGGGCCAGGTCCTGCGGGGCCGCCTCGCCGAGCAGCCGGGTGGCCAGTTCTTCGGCGGCCAGCCGCATCTCCAAGGCGTCGCGATGGAGCCGTTCGACATCCTCCCGCATCTGCCGGATCGCGGCCCGCCGGTGTTCGAGTTGCTCGCTCAGCCGGCCCAAGGCGCGGTACTTTTCGTTGAGTTCGGCCAGCTCGCGGCGGTGCTGGGCCTCGATCTCTTGGCGCTGGGCTTGGACCTGCTCCTCGTGTTGCTGCCGCTGGGCCAGCAGTTCGGCATGGAGTCTTTCGGCCTCGGCAAGGATTTCGGCCACGCGGGCCTCGGCCTGTTCAAGCCATTCTTCGCGGGCGTCCAACAGCCGGCCCATCTCCTCCACGCGGCGCTCGCGGGCTAGCAATTCTGGCGTAGGCTGGCTTGCCAGCCGGCGGGCCTCCCGGATCTCCTCCTCCAGGCCCCGGCGGCGGTGGTCCAGTTCGTCTTGCTGGCGCTGCAGTTCGGCGCGGGCTTGGGCCAGGGCCTCCGCCTCGGCCTGTACCCGCTGCGCTTCGGCACGCACCTCGTCCATGCGGCGATTGAGTTCTGCCTCGGCCTGCTTGCGCTCTTGGTCGAACGCCTCCTGCCGGGCCTGGATTTCGGCCAGTTTGCACTGCCGTTCTTTTTCGCGCTCGGCCAAGGCGGCCTGCGCCTGTTCCCACCGGGCTTCGATCGCCTGCTCGCGCTGGCGGACTTTGGCAAACCGCTCGAGGAACTCGTTTTCCAGCGCTTCGCGGCGGAGCTGGAGGTCGGCCAGGGCCTCCTGCTGCTGCCCCTCGAGTTCCGCAACCCGCTTCTGAAACTCCTCTTCTAACTGCCGGGCACGGGCCTGGACCTGTTCGGCGATCGCCGCTTCCTCGACCTCGATGGCCTGGAGGCGCCGGCGCAAGTCTTCTTCGACCGCCGCCCGATGCTGAGCCAATTCCAGCTCGGCCGCCTGTTGGCGCTGGGCCAAGGCCGAACGCTGCTCTTCGAGTTCGGCCCTCTCCTGGCTGATCCAAAGGCGGGCGGAACGGATTTCCGCTTCCAGTTCGGCACTGCGGGCATTCAATTCGGCCTCGCGGTGGTCCAAGTCTTTCTGCCGGGCCGCAAGTTGATCGGCCAGTTGTGACGCCTGGGCGTGCAGTTGCTGCGCCAATGAGGCGGCCTCCAACAGGCCCTGCCCGGTGACCCGGGGAGCTTCTGCCTCCGCGAGCGCTCGCCCCTCGGCCTTGGCGGGGTCGCCAGGGACTTCGGGCAGATGGGTCTCCGGTGCCGGATGGGGGGCGTCGATCCGCAACCCATCCCCTCCGCTAGACGGGTTTCGGCTGGGAGCGGCAATCCGTTCCGCTTGTCGCTTGGACATGGGGGCCTCCGGCACATCCGCAACCGAGTTGGGGGGAAGGCGGTATCGAAGACTATACCGCCTTGTTACATCGGCATTGCCGAAGAGATAACTTGCACCAAATCGTGCGACTGTGCGGATTGAGCGGACCCTGCCGCCAAGAACGCAACCTCGTTGGAGCGAAACCGGTAAATCCTAGCCCGGTAGCCAACCAGTTCATGGCACGGAGACCACCGCTATAGGTGGGGTCTGGTCCGCCGATCAGACGGCATTGTCGAGCGCGGTTTGGAGCTTGGTCTTCAGGTCGCTTACGGCCCCTTGGAACTGGGCCACCACTCCGCCTTTCTTGAAGACCAGCAACGTGGGCACGTATTCGACTCGGTAAGTGTGGGCCAGCTTTTGGTTTTGGTCGACGTTGACTTTCACCACCTTGGCTCGCCCCGCGTTGTCCCGCGCCAGCTCTTCGATGACCGGAGCGATCGCCCGGCAGGGGGCGCACCAGGTGGCCCAAAAATCCACCAGCACAGGTTGTTCGCTATCGAGCACTTCGGTTTGAAAGGTGCTTTCGTTGACTTCCAGCACGTTGGCCATGCAATTCTCGCTCCGCAAAAGGCGATTGAAGTCGAAAACGTGCCCCTCGGATGGGGAAAGCCGCCGTGAGGCGGCCAGTACGGTGATTATAGGCCGACAGGTGGAAGGGTCAACCGCAAGTGCACCTAGCGGGGGGACATCATCCCCACAATAAGTACGCATTCATTTCCCAGATATGCCTATTCAGGCACTCTGGGGAACCCACGCCGTCGAGAGAATACCACCAAATGGCGGTCTCGTCCGCCACGAAGGCTGCGACAAACGAATAGTTTGCGTGGATGCGGCTTGGCGGGGCGCCGGTCAGAACCGCCACGCGGCGCCCATCGCCCCATCCGCCGCTGTGGCGGGGACGGCCCAACCCTTTGGTGGCGTTCCCGGCGGCCAGTTATTTGCGCCTGATTAGTTCCGGCCCTGGGCCGCAGGTCTTCTCGTAGTATCCGTCCCCTGCTTTCCGGTACTGCGTGAATCCGTGGCGTTCAAGATTCTTGGGGCTGAGCGTGCCGGTGGGCGCCCGGCTGATGGCACATGACGAAAACACCCGGTGGACCGGCTGGCCGCATTCCGGACAAGACGCCAGCGGCGGATCGTCCACGCGCTGAAGCACTTCGAAACGGTTCTGGCACCGAGCACAACCCTGGCCATCGGCTTGGTACTCGTAGATAGGCATCGGTACCTCTCCAAAAGGAGTATTCTCGTCTCGTCGTGTCGTTCAATGAAGTTCAACCCAACCATAGCCTACCCCCTGCCCCAAGAAAGTCCATGGCGGGCCGAAGGATGAGGCGGGTAGAGACTGCCCGCTACGGCCTTGCCCCATTAGCGATTACGCCTGAGCCGCCCCGCGGGTTCTGGAGACATTACTCCAGTGGGCCGCCATTCCATCATTTGAACGCCTAATCGAAAGCCAGCCTCTATGGGGAGCGGGCCGCCCGGCGGTACGGCGACCCTTGCCGCGGTTCGCCCACGATATCGAAAACAACGGTGGCCCTTACAGCGGGCGA
>JBBIQF010000427.1:2928-5843 GCA_037442445.1 Planctomycetaceae bacterium | reverse complement strand
CTGCGGCAAGCACCCGGTGCCGGCCACGGAGCAGCAGATCGAGGCCGAGTTGCTATTTCCCCTTTAGCGCTGGGGCGACATACAGCGGTTTAGGGCCCGGCCGGGTGCGTACCTGTTATTGGTCCAGGATGCCCGGCGGCGCTCGGGCATCGACGAGCAGGTCCTGCGGACCCGCTACCCCTGCGCCTACGCCTATCTGGCGGGCTTCCGCAGGCTGTTGGAATCGCGGGCGGCGTATCGCCGATATCAAGCCCGCGGCCCGTTCTACGCGATGTACGACGTGGGCCCCTACACGCTAGCCCCGTATAAAGTGGTGTGGCGGCGCATGGATTGGCAGATTCGTGCGGCGGTGGTCGGGCCGCAGGACCATCCGCTCTTGGGCCGGCGCCCGGTGGTGCCGCAGGAGACGTGCGTGTTGGTGCCTGCTCGGTCGGCCGAGGAAGCTCACTATCTGTGCGCTTTGCTGAATAGCGCGGTGGTGGGGTTTTTGGCCCAGGCCCACGGGGTGCAGGGCGGGAAAGGCTTCGCCTCGCCAGGGGTGCTGGAGTATCTCAACGTGCGGCGATTCGACCGGCAGCGGGCCGAGCATCGCGCATTGGCCGCCCTGAGCCGGCAAGCACACGCGCAAGCTGACCGAGGCAAGTCCGACGGCCAGATCGCCGCCGAGATCGACCGCTTGGCCGGCCGGCTATATGGGCTGGATGCACAACACGTTGCCCGCATGGCCCAGGCGTACCACACCCTGGCCAGGGGCGAGCCAGCGGGTTCGCTGCGCCGGAGCAATGACGAATGACGAATGTCGAAAGCCAAATGACGAATGACGAATGACCAAGCACCAATGACCAATGCGAATTGGCGACGCGAATAGGGTAGCTGCTTGCACCGCCGGGATGAACCCGGTGGCTCGTTCTTGAGTGCTCCCCGCTCCGTGCTCCCTGCTCCTCCCGGCGGCTGGTTCTTGGGCCCTCCTTACCGCGTCACTCCAGGCCGCTGGAACCGGCGATGGGGATGCGGGCACCGCCGGCCTGTCCCAGGCGGGTTCTGGGCAGGAATCGCGGTTCGATCGAAAGATGTGCGCCCACGCTGTCACGCCCCGCGTCGACGTTGAACCCGGCGCTCACCAGGAACGACTCGCCCACCCGGGTCAGGCTGAAGTTCTGGCCGATGTTGCCTTGGTCTCTTAGGTCCACGGTCATGCCGAAGGAAGAGACCCATTTGGGGCTCATGCGGTAGCTGTACGACATGGCCAGGATGAGGTTATCGATCGGGCCTTCGAGGATGCGGAGTCCGAGGTACAGCCCGCCCCGCGGCGGCCGGTCCAGGAAGCCGCCCACGGTGATCACCCGCTGGCCGTCGTGGAAGAAGTCGAACGCGCCGGCCGAGAGCAGGGCCAGCCGGTCGCCCACCTGCCAGCGGAGGTCGTAATCCACCAGGCCCAGCACCTCGCCGAAATTGTCGCGGTCCGGTTTGGGGAACAGCACCAAATTGGTATCCAGGGTGATCCAGTCGATGATGCGCTCGAACAACGGGCCGCCGCGCTTGGTCTGCCAGCGGTTCCGCATGCCCAGGCGGAAGGCCAAAAGGTCCTCGGCGATTTCCATGCTGGGGGCGGTCACCCAGCCGGCCATGCCGGTGCGCACGGCATAGGCGCGTTCATCGAATTGGGGCGGGATCATCGGGCCGAAAAAGGTATTGGGGATCATTCGCCGGCGAAAGGCCTCGATGGAATTGTCGTCCAGGGGCTCATAGAGCGGGAATTGGTCGAGGTTCTTGGTGGCATCGGTCACGGCGAACTCGGCGTCGAAGACGACTTTGTGGTCCAGGACGTGCACGTTCCACAGCGTGCTTTGCACGGTGGGGTCTACCTGCCAGGCGGGCAGGCTGGCCCGCAGGCCCACCTGGCCGTAAGCCCGCTGGATGTCGTTGCCGGTAAGGTCCTCGCCCCAGTGGCCCAACTCGCCGAGGAGGTAGGGGACGACCTTCACGGGGCCGAGCTGAAAGGGCCAGTCGATCTCGTGCCGGGTCACCAGCCGCTCGCTCTGCGTGTCCAGCGGTCCGCCGGCCGGCGACACTTCCCACGGCAGGTAGCGGAACGTGGGCCACTCGGCGGGGTTCTCCGGGGCCCGGGCGGTCTTGAACTGGGCGAAGCCCACGCTGGTGTGCTCGAACCAGGTCAGGGCGTCGCCGAGCAGGGATTGGCCCAGAAGAAAATGGTCGGCCCGAGGCAGCCACTGCGTCTCGGTAAAAAAGTTGTTCACCCGCAGGTCGACGGCCAGGTTCCACGAGGCATTATCCACGAGCTTCTTCAGTTCCAGGCCCGTGGCTTGGTCCTTCAGTTCGTCCCATTCCCGCTCGAAGTACTGTTCCAGGAAGTTGCGGTCGCTGATCCAGCCCGCCTCGACGGTGAGCTGCCAGTTGCTCTCGAGCATCTGGCGGTGCTGGGCCAAGAGGCGCCAGCGGTAGTGCTTTTCCGGCTCCAGGTCGCGGCGGTCCAGCCCCAGGGTATCCAGCCCATCGTCGTTGATGCCCCAGTAGTCGATCATGCCCGCTGCCCGGCCCGACAGCCCCAAAAACCCATCGCGGTCGTAGCGGAAATTCGTGCCGTGGCCAAATCCCCGCTCGCTCAGGTAATCGAGGCTCAAGTCCCAGTCGGTCCCCGCTGGCCGGCGGCGGATGCCCAGGATCTGGTACATGCTCCAGTTGGTGATGGTTTGGAACCCGAAGATGTTGTCCGTGCGGAAGCGGATGCGGCGGATGTAGTACGACGATTCGCTCAAGTCGGTAGCGATGTACGGCCAGTAGAACACCGGGACATCGTCCAGAAACAGCACGCCGTTGGAGGCCGTGGCCAGGCGCTGGTGATCGACGATCGCTTCGCCCGTGGCCGGGTCCACCAAGGGTGCGCCGGTCAACGG
>JBBIQF010000427.1:0-2918 GCA_037442445.1 Planctomycetaceae bacterium | reverse complement strand
CCACGTCCTCCAGATAGGCCGAGCCCACCTGGAGGCGATACCCCGGCTGCCCCATCCGGCTGGAGGTAATGAAGGCATCGCGGGCGAAGAACCGGTTAGGCCCCAGTTGCTGCACCAGTTCGGACCGGAACCGCAACAAGCCTTCATACTGGGGCACGGGGGTAAGCAGCTCTGCCCCCAGCACGGTGCCTACCTGGTTGCGCACGTCGTAATACATGCGGTCGGCGTAGATGATGCGGTCGCCCTGGCGGAAAACGATATTGCCTTCCAAGTAGAGTTCCAACGGCGTATCCTGCGATTGGAACTTGGCGCCGGTGAGGTCCGGTTCTTCGAGCCCTGTTGTCCACAGGACCAGCCGATCGGTCGAGATATCGATCGAACCCAAAGGCATGGGGCCGCGGTCGGTCTGGACCACCACGCCGTCGATCACCAGGTTCACCCCCGCGGTGACCACGGCAATCCACTGATTGGTCTGGCGGTCGGGGAACCACTGGACCTGGACGGGCACATCGCTCCGGGGAAAGGCGCGAATGCGCCGGGTGCCCGGCGGAAGGGGCGTGCTGCTCCCGGCGGGCGAAGGCGTCGCCGCAAGGGCGCTTGCTGCCGGAGCCTGGAACTGGGCCGGGCGCACATGAGGGTCGGCGGCGGCCTTGCGCCGGGCATCGGCGTGCTCGTAGACGGGCGGCGGCGAGGCAGGCTGGCCCTCGGTCCGGGGCACCTGTACCTGTACCGCGGCCGACGTGTAAAACCGCCCCATCCAGTGGTCTTCCGTCAGCTTGGCCCGGGCGGTGCCCTGCCGCACGTCAACGACCACATCCCCTTCAAGATATGCGATCATTTTGCTGCGCTCGGGCTCCAACAGGCTGGCCCGATCGATCCAAAGCACCCCTTGACGCCCTTGCGCAAAGCTCAGGCCCTGCTGGATGCGACAGCCTTCCTGGAACACCCAAACTTCGTAGCTTCCCTCGGTCCAGCGAAATGCCGAGGGGCCGCTGATGACGATGGGCTCGACCGAACTCGGCTGGGGCAAATCCACTTGCCCGAGGGCCGCGTGGGTTATCACCAACGCCGCCAGCAAGCCGCCGAGCAATGCCCGGGGCACCGCCAGCACCCGAATAGGGCTGTTAACACGAGCAGCACTAGAACGCTTGCGGGAAGTTGCCCCGCCTTGGCCAGTTGCTTCGTCTGGGGGAATTGGGCAGTCTGAGAAAATCGAGCGACTGGAATGCCTTGCTTGCCCGCGGCCAAACTTGGCGGCAAGCCCGCCAGCGGTTTTCCCGCCTTCTTGAAAGCGCCTCCCGTCGGCGCTGCCGGCCGGCTGCGCCGTCAAGTTCCCCGGCGGAAAAGCCCGCGCACGACCCGGCCGATACCCTCCCGATTGCGGGAAGGCGGCACACAGGTGGTACTGTCGGCTTCGGCGACCGCTGGAACTCAGAATCGCATCCTTGCTCCCGAGAAGGCTTTTCAAGACTGCCGCGGCACAATGTGGGCGCTGGACGACCGGCCCCCGGGGCGGCGCGGGCCGCGATTATAGGGACCCGCCCCACCCGAAGCAAGCGAACTTGAAAAACGGAATGCCGGCAGGCGTCGCCGCAACACGTTTCAACCAGAGGGGTTGCGATTTTGTCTTGCCGGTGCCGCCGGGTTGTCCCACATGTCGCCGCGCCCGGCGTCATCGGCCGCGCTGGGCCACGGGCTCCGGCTCGTGCTTCATCAAGTCCGCTGGGCGGCGTACAATCGGCGGTGCGTTTGACTTTCAAGGTGAAGCACCGAGCGCGGCATTTTTGAAGCGAGGAACCGTTGTAATGCGAACCGCCTGGGCTTTTGGATGGGTTTGGCTGGGGATGTCGGCCGCCCTCTTGGCTGCCGGCTTGCCCCCTGGCGTCTGGAACGTGCATGAGTATGGGGCCAAGGGCGACGGGCAGACCGACGACACCGCGGCCTTCCAGCGGGCCCTGAATGCGGCCGGCAAGGCGGGCGGCGGCACCGTGCTGGCCCCCCGGGGCGTTTACCGTTTCGCAGGCCACCTCAATGTGCCCCCAGCCGTAACGCTCAAAGGCGTGTGGGAGTCGGTACCCGCCCATAACGGGCTGCGCTACGCCGGTTTGCCCAAGCCCACCGACGACGGCACGACGTTTCTGGTCACCGAGGGTGCCGGCCGCGACGATGGCCCCGCCTTCATCACCTTGAACACCAACAGCACGCTCAAAGGGGTGGTGCTGTACTATCCCGACCAGCCCGCCGACGAGGTTCCCAAGCCGTATCCTTGGGCCATCGCCATGCGCGGCAAGAACCCGGCGGTGCTCGATTGCGAACTGCTGAACCCCTACCAGGCCATCGATGCCACGCACAACGAACGGCACCTGATCCGCAATGTCCATGGCCAGCCGCTGCGATGTGGCGTGCGGGTGGACGCGATCTACGACATCGGCCGGATCGAGAACGTCCATTTCAATCCCTGGTGGAGCATGAAACCCAAGCTCTTCGCCTGGCAGAAGGCGCACGGCGAGGCCTTTGTGTTTGCGCGCAGCGACTGGCAGTACGTGCTCAACACGTTTTGTTTCGGGTACCACGTGGGATACCGTTTCGTGCAGAGCCCGGCGGGGGTATGCAACGGGAACTTCCTGGGCATCGGCGCCGACGATTGCGAGACGGCTGTAGTGGTCGACCAAAGCGCGCCGATGGGCCTGCTGATAACCAACGGCCAGTTCGTGTCGTTCCGGGGGCCCAACCCCACGATGGTCGAGGTGGCGCCGACGCACACCGGGACGGTACGGTTCGTGAACTGCGCTTTCTGGGGGCCGTGCCATCAGATCGCCCGGATTGCCGGGCAGGGCACGGTGGGCTTTGGCGACTGCACGTTCGTCCAATGGGACGCCAAGCGAGAGGGCCGCCCTGCACTGCAAGCCACGGGGGGC
>JBBIQF010000426.1:0-5845 GCA_037442445.1 Planctomycetaceae bacterium | reverse complement strand
CCAGAGGTGGTCGGTATCGCTGAGTATGACTTTCGAGCCGTCGGCCGCGGGCGGATCGTCGCGGTAGCCGCCCTCGGGGTTGGGCGAGATCCATTCCGCGGGGCTTTCGAACAGGGTGCGGTTGCTGCCCCCTTTGTACTGGAAGGTCATACCCACCGGATGCTGCTTGGCCTTGCCCCGTTCGTACCGGTGGATGAAATCGATCATGTGGTATTGCCACCGGGTCGAGGGCGGGTGGTTCTCGTTGGAGATCTCGTACAGCACGTTGTCCAGGTCGCCCACGGTGTCGATGACTTTGCGGACGTAGGCTTCCTGGATGGCGGTGGCCTGGGGGCTGGCCAGGCGATAGATATCCAGCCCGTTGCCGTCGCGGTCCACATCGGGGGCCAGGCCCTGGATGTTGTTGGCCGGATGGAAGGGATGGCCTCGCCAGGCCCCTTCGGAGAACTGCATGGCCCAGCCTTCGAAGAGCATGATGGAGACGTAGATGCCGGCCCGGCCGGCCGTTTCGACCCGCTTGCGCAGCCGGTCGAAATACACCGGGTCGAACCGGGTGAGGTCGAACTTGGGTTTGCCATCCAGGGCGTTGCCCGGGCCGGTCCGGGCGAACGGCTGCGGCCAGGCGTGGTGGAGCTGGCGCTGGCGGTTGCCGCGGGTGTTCCAGGTCACCGGCTCCCAGGTCCACAGGCGGATGAAGTTATGCCCCCAGCGCCGCAGGAAAGCCAGATAGGCATCGAAATCGAAACGCGGCGGCGGATCGCTGGGCCCGATGTCCACCAGATTGGGCCAGGTGTGCGACCCGGTCAGATACACGGCCTTGCCCGACCCGTCGGTGAAGTACCGGCGGTTGTCGGGATGGACCCGCAAGGGCCCGGCAGCCGGTGCGAGCTCGGCCGCGGCGGGCTTGGCCTTGTCTGCCGGGGCAGCATCCAGACGGCACGTGGCGGCCCAACCGAGGGTGGCCAACCCGCCCGCAGCCCCGCCCAGAAAGCGTCGTCGGTCGATCATGGCTGGCTCCTTGCGTAGCGGCGTGGGAATAGATGACCGCCAAAGCGATAGATAGGGCGGGCAGCCTGGCCCGGTTAGAACGCATCAACCGCAAGGCCGGCCAAGGCAGTACGCCCGGCCAGGGGTCGCAAGTGGCTCGCCTGCCGCCTTCGGGCTGCTCGGCCTCAATTGGTGCTGAAGTCCATCAGCTTGGCCACACCCCGCGCCAGCACCGTCTTGACGAAGCGCCTGCGGCACTCGGGGCACAGGTCGAAGCGCAGTTCCTGGTGCACGTCCTCGCCGATCTCGTCGCCCCGGGAGTTTTCGAGCTGTTCCAACAATTCCTGGATCTCCTGCAAATGATCGCGGTCGTCCTCCTCGTCCACGATCGTGGGCTCGAACACCGCGCTGATCTCGATCTTCACCACATAGCGGAGGTCCTCCTGAGGATCGATGATCCGCTTGCAGATGTCGCAGGTGTAATGAATCATGGACCCACTCCCCAATAGGCGCCGGCGTACGGGGCCGACTTCCCGATGGAACGTAGACCGAACCCCTTCATCGTAATGACGCGCCGCGGAGCGTGACAAGGCGTCCTCGAGAATTTCTTCCGCACCGGCCGGCGGGCAGGCCGGCGCGCCGGACGTGTAGGGCCGTTCAGTGGCGCGCCGCTGCCCGATGGTGCGGCGGGATTGGCCTGCCCGGCCCAACCTGCCTGGCCTGTTTGGTCTCTACATCCTTCAAAACCCGCCAGGTTGCCCCAAGCCGCCCCGGCCCGCTGGCATTCCTCGGTCCCACGCCTTAGAATATGCGGCTGGGAGACTGGCTCATGGACACCGACGACCCAAGTGGTCCTTCCCCGGCACTGGCATCGAGCGTGCTGGTGCTCAACCGTTCTTATGTGGCCGTCCACGTCATCGGGGTGCGGCGGGCCTTCAGTTTATTGTGCCGCGAACTGGCCGAGGTGATCCACGCCGAGGGCGGGCAGTTCTTGAACTACGATTTCGAGTCGTGGCGCCGGCGGTGCGATGAGCGCGCCCGGCACAAGCAGCCCGACGAGGATTGGATTCGCGCGGTGCACTTCGAGATCCAGGTCCCGCGGGTGATCCGCCTGTTGCATTACGACCGCCTGCCCCAGCGCGTGCTCCGCCTGAACCGGCACACCATCTTCGCCCGGGACGAGCACCGCTGCCAATACTGCGGCCGGCGGTTCCCCACCGGCCAACTGAGCCTGGACCACGTCATTCCCCGCAGCCGCGGCGGCACCACCAGTTGGGAGAACGTGGTCTGCGCATGCCTGGGGTGCAACGTGAAGAAAGGCGGGCGCACGCCGCAAGAGGCCCACATGAGACTCGTGGCCAAACCCACACGCCCCCGGCGCAGCCCGCTGGTGACCCAGAAGCTCCGCAACCCCAAGTACGCCGCGTGGAAAATCTGGCTAGAGGGGGCGATGTGCGAGGTGGTCGGCTAGGGGAAGGGTGCGTGCTCGGCACGCACGCGCTTTTAAGGGATTGGCGGGGGTGCAACGCACCCGCCCTCCGGCGGCGCGCCTCACCCGTCAGCCGCACAGGGGCTGCTTCTTCTCGGTGATCACCGGGCACTTCGGGGCCATCTCGGCATTGATCCGGATGTAATCCTTCCACTCTTCCGGAACATTCTCGGCCAGATAGATGGCCTCGACCGGGCACTCGGGGACGCACGCTTCGCAGTCGATGCACTCGTCGGGATGGATGTACAGCATGTGCTCGCCCTCGTAGAAGCACTCTACGGGGCAGACCACCACGCAATCGGTATAGCGGCAATCGTAGCAGGGCTGGCAAACAACGTGCGTCATCTCGAAAACCTCATCGCGGCAGCGTGCCGGACGCGACATGCACCCGCACGGGCCACAACAACCCCGGCCGCGTCCTCGACTCACGCTAGCCTATCTTAGGCGATTGTCCGGCGGCGGTCAACGCGGCCGGGTTCATCGGCCTGCGGCTCTGCGGCTGTTCCCCGAGCCGCCACCGTCTGGGAGCGGCCTGGGCTGGACACTACGAGAAGAGCCAGCGGGGTTGCACGCCCCGGCTGCACCGGGCCCTTACGGGCCCGGCTTTGGGGCCGAGCGTCACGGCACCGGCTGAGCAAAGCGGTGGCGGGGTTGCGGCCGCTGGGGCGAAAAGCTCTCGAGGTCATCGACCACAAACCGCACCCGGCCCCGAGCCGCCTGGCCTAGCCCCGCGGCCACCAGGTCGCGGAGCGGCTGGGGTTCCATCCGCACCCGGGCGTTCAGCAGCAGCGCAGCCTGGGAGGGGGTGCCGGAAATGGCGCCTTTGAGATGCACCGGTCCGTCGTTGGCCGTCACGTTGCCCGCCAGGCTCCCTGCGGCGGTCTGCAAGTGGACCTTCAGATGGGCGATCTGGCCGCCGTGCGCCACGCATGCCTGGCGGAGGGTGTCCAACAGGTCGCGGCAGAAGCAGGCCCAGTCGGCCGGCCAGGCCGGTTCGGCCACCAGGCGCACGGACGCATTGAGCCAGCCCAGCGCCGCCTCGCCCTCGGCGTAGCGGTCGTAGTCCACCTCGGCGATCCACTGGCCGGCCGGCAACGCCTGCATCACGAAATCCAGCCATGCATCGACGCCCTGGCCCGCCAGGGCCGACATCGCCAGCACCGGCGCCCGCGGAAACGCCTGTTTGAGCGATTCTTCCAGCCCGGCCAGTTCGTCCGCCGCGAGCATATCGGCCTTGTTGAGCACGATGAGGTCGGCCTCTTCGAGCTGCTTTTCGTAGATGTACATGACCGACGGCGGCAGGCGCGACGGGGCCTTTTCCGCCATCGCCCGGCGGAGTTGGTCCAGCGTGCGGACTTGTCGCACATCCACCAGCACGGACAAAGGGGCCACCCGAAACCGATCGCGGTACTGGGCCTTCAGCGGCTGGAGTACCGTGGCCGAAAGGTCCGTGCAACTGCCCACCGGCTCGCCCAACAGCACGTCGGGCTGCTGGCGCTGGCAGAGGCTTTCCATCACCCCGACCAGGTCGTCGAAGCGGCAGCAGAAGCACCCGCCGGCGACCTCCTCGACGGCCGCCCCTGCCTCGCGGAGCACTGAGGTATCGACCAGATTGGCGGCTTGATCGTTCGTCACCAGGCCGACGCGCAGCCCCCGCTCGGCCAGCCGCCTGGCCGCCTGCGACAAGAGCGTCGTCTTGCCTGCGCCCAGAAAGCCGCCCACCAGGATCAAGTGCGTTGTTTTCATGCCAGCTCCATAGGGCCGGGGACGTAGCGTGCCGAGTCCGGGGCATTGTTCGCAATGGCCCCGTTGCGGTCAAGGTGCCGCGGGGGGCTGCGAGGGCATCATGCCGCCGCGCTATGGCTTGCTCCGTGCTCTGTGCTTCCTGCTACGTTCGGGCGGCTGATTCTTGTTTGTTCGGTGTGCACCGGGGGCTGACGGTACCGATGCCAACCGGGCTGGGTGGATTCGCGTTTGCTCCGTGTGCACCGGGGGCTGACGCCCCCGGCTCGGTGCTGGTGGCCATTCAAAGTCCCCACCAGGCGGCCCCTGCGACCGCGGCCGCTACTGCCAGTCGGTACCAGCCGAACGCCACCAGGCTGTGCCGGGCGACGAAGCGGACAAACAGCTTCACGGCCAGGAACGCAAACACGAACGATACGGCCAGGCCCACGGCCAGCAGGGGGACATGTTCGGCCCGCAGCATGGGGAGCGTCTTTAGTAGATCGAAGACCGCCGCCGCGGCCAATAGCGGTACCGCGGCAAAGAACGAGAACTCGGTGGCCGCCTTGCGCTCGACACCTATCATCATCGCGCCGAGGATGGTCGAGCTGGACCGCGACATTCCCGGCCAAAGGGCCAGGCACTGGAAAACGCCGATGGCCAAGGCGTCACCCCACCGCAGGGCATCGACCGAATCGCGCCGCCAGGGCGACGGGGTGCGGGCTTTCCACCATTCCAGTACCAGAATCCAAATAGCGCCGGCAGCCAGGCCCGCGGCCACCGAAAGCGGGTGGAACAATTCGACCTTAATCCCCCTGTGAAACGCCAACCCGGCCAGGGCAGCCGGCAGCGTGGCGATCAGTAACACCACCAGGCCGCGCAGCCCGGCGAAGCCTTCCGCGCCTCCGCGCGGCCAAAGGCCGGCGAACCGGTTGGGATACGCCGCAACCACCGCCAGAATGGCCCCAAGCTGGATGAACACCTCGAACATGTGGGCCACCTCTGTGCCCACCATCTGCTCGAACCCCAAAAGCCACCCCGCCAAGATCAAGTGCCCGGTCGAAGAAACGGGGAGATACTCGGTCAGGCCCTCGACCACGCCCAGTACCACGGCGGCTAGGATGGCTGTCATCGGCTGGTGCTTCGGCTGTTGCGTTTAGTGCGGTAAGGGGCGGCGGCATCCCCTCTCTAGGGCGGAGCGGCTTTTAGGTGGCTTCCGCCAACAACCCTGTAGACCGCCCGGGTGGGGCCCCTGCCGTACTCGGCCCCGGTTCTTGGTTGCTCGGGAAAAGCGGCTTGGTATAATTAAACAAGCGCCTGATTGAAACACGGGTTTGATTCCACGGGTATGTCTGTTAGGGCGGAGGACACACGAAGGCGGTTGTTGGAAGCGGCGGGCGAGGTGTTCGCCGAGAAAGGATACCGCGCGGCCACGGTGCGCGAGATTTGCCGGCGGGCGGGAACCAACGTTGCGGCGGTCAACTATTACTTTGGCGACAAAAAAGCGCTTTACGTCGCCACGGTGGGATATGCGCACGGGAGCGAAACCGGCTTGCCACTGCCCCACTGGCCCGACGACACCCCGCCCGAGCAGCGGCTCCGCCTGTTCATCGAACAGACACTGGCCACCCATTTCGAGGAGAAAGG
>JBBIQF010000425.1:0-5913 GCA_037442445.1 Planctomycetaceae bacterium | reverse complement strand
CCATGCTGGACCACTTGACTTCGATTCGCAGCCGGCTGAAGCACCTGGAGCACGTGCTGGTGGCCGAGGGGGACGGGGCCGGCTGCATCGCGCTAGAGCGGGCGCTGGCCGGGGTGTCGCCGTGCCTGGAGCCGGCCGATACCAGCAAAGACGACATGGCCTTTTGGCTCTACAGCTCGGGCACGACGGGCTTTCCCAAAGGGGCGGTGCATCTGCACCACGATATGCTGGTGGCGGCCGATGCTTATGCCCGCAACACCATCGGCCTTTGCGAATCGGACGTCTCGTTTTCGGTGGCCAAGCTGTTTTTCGCCTATGGGCTGGGCAACGGGCTATATTTTCCGCTGCGCGTGGGGGCCACCACGGTGCTGTTGCCCGAGCGCCCCACGCCGGATCGGGTGTTTGCCGTTTTGGACCGCTACCAGCCCACCGTTTTCTACAGCGTGCCCACCAGCTATGCCGCCCTGCTCCACGCGGCGGAAAAGACCGGGCGCACCAGCCTGGGCCGCGTGCGGATGTGCATCTCGGCCGGCGAGAACCTGCCCAAGCACCTCTACGAGAAGTGGCTGGAGCGGTTCGGGGTGGAGATTTACGACGGCATCGGCTCGACGGAGATATTGCACATCTTCATTTCCAATCGGCCGGGCCATGTCCGGCCGGGAAGCACGGGGCAGATCGTGCCCGGCTACGAGGCCAAAATCGTCGACGAGCAGGGCAACGAACTCCCCCCGCGCCACGTGGGCACGCTGCTGGTCCGCGGCGACAGCACCGCGGCCGCGTACTGGAACAAACACGAGGCCACCAAGCACACCTTTCTCGGCCCGTGGATCAACACCCACGACAAGTTCCTGGTGGACGAGGACGGCTACTACTGGTACGCTGGCCGCACCGACGACATGATGAAGGTCAGCGGCCAGGCCGTCTGGCCCACCGAGGTCGAGGCAATCCTCCAGGAGCACCCGGCGGTGCTGGAAAGCGGGGTGATTGCGGCGGCCGACCCCGACGGCCTGATCAACCCCTTGGCCTATGTCGTGCTCAAGGACGGCACCCCGGGAAGCCCCGAGCTGGCCCGCGAACTCCAGGAGTTCGTCAAGCGCAAGACCGCACCGCACAAATATCCCCGGGCCGTGGTGTTCGTCGATAGCCTGCCCAAGACCGCCACCGGCAAGATCCAGCGTTTCCGCCTGCGGGAACTGGCGGCCCGCGATACCCCCCTGCACCAGCAGGCTGTGCGCAGGCAGGGCCAGTGAAGGGCCTTTGGGCTTGCCGGCATTTGCAGCGGGCCGGGGATCCGGGCCCGGCCGCCACGGACTCCGCGGGGCTTACCATCGCAAGCGTTTCTACCTGGGAGGGAAGGACCATGAACATGCAATTGCCGCAGCATCCGTCCGGCCAAGACCCGCCCGCCGCTGAGCGGCGAACGGGGCCGCAAGACACGGTTTGCCCGGCCTTGCGCGCGGGGGTGAGCCGGCGGGCGTTTCTGGCAGGTGCCGCCGCAGGTACGGCGGCCATGGCGGTCGCCCAGGGCGAGGCCCACGCCGGGCAGGCGCCGCCGGCCACTCTGCCCAAGGGCGCCCCCCTGCGGGTCCAGCCAGTGTTCGTCTGGCAACTTTACACGCGCCGCGAGCATACCAGTTGGCGGGGCTACGGCGGCCTGCACACGCAAGCCGATGTCCAACAGGAAATGGGCCGCATCCGCGCCGAACTCGGCAAACTGGCCCAACAGGCCGAGTTTCCCATCGAGTTCCTGCCTTTGGCTTCAGTACACGATGATGCCACCGCGGCGGCTGCGGTCGCCGCTTCGGCCGATGCCTTCTTGGTGTTCGCTTACGCAGGGGCACAGGCATGGCTGGAAAAGCTGGCCGCGTGCGGCAAGCCCAATGTGCTCTTTGTCCGGCACCGCTCGGGCCCGGTGTACTTGTGGTACGAAATCGCCCACTGGCGCCTGCTCCGCAAGAGCGAGGACACCTTTGCCGAACCGCACCTCGACGTGCACGATATCGTGGTGGACGACTACGGCGAGGTGCTGTGGCGACTGCGGGCATTGTACGGGTTGCAAAACACCCTGGGCACCCGATGCCTGGCCTTGGGCGGGCTGCAGGCGTACAGCCGGCCGGGCGAGCAATTCGGCCCGGATTTCGCCCGAAAGAAATGGAAGTTCGAGGTGGTTTCGGTCGGTTTCGAGGACTTGGCCCGGCGCATGGAGGCGGCCCGCAAAGACCCCCAGGCCCTCGCCGAGGCCGAGCGCCAAACCGCCGAACTGCTGGCCCAGAAGAACGTGGCCCTGGAGACCGACCGCGCCTCGGTGGTCAATACCTTCCTGGCCCTGGGGGTGGTGCGTCGGCTGATGGACGAGGCCCGCGCCACCAATCTGGGAGTCGCGCATTGCATGGGGGGATTGATCCCCCTATTGCACACCCCCCCTTGCCTGATGACCAGCCTGCTGAACGACGCGGGCTATACCGCCTTCTGCCACATGGATTTCACGCACACCGTGCCCGGCGTGCTCATGCGGTGGATCTCGGGCAAACCGTCCTTCATCGCCAACTCGCATTTCCCGCACCACGGCATGATCACCCTGGCCCATTGTGCGGCACCGCGCCGCATGAACGGCAAAGATTTCGAACCCACCCGGATCGTCACCCATTTCGTGTGGGACTGCGGCGAGGCCACCAAAGTGCAGTACCCCCGCGGGCAGGTTACGACCAATATCCTGCCCAACCTGGCGTGCACCAAGTGGATGGGATTCCGCGGCCGCATCGCCGAAAGCCCCAACTACGACATGTGCCGCTCGCAAATGGATGTGGCCATCGACGGCGATTGGAAACGCTTGCTGGTCCAGATGCAGGGCTTCCACACGGTGATCACGTATGGCGACTACCTGCGCGAGGTGGGGTACGTTCTGAAACGCATGGGTATCGCCTGGGAGAACTTCAGCCCCGAGACATGACCTTACCTGTCCACCGGGCCCGATTGGGGGCGCCGACTGCGGCTAGCCCGAAAGGCATTTTCCGCTGCCGTCGGGGTCCGTCGGGCAGGCCCGGGCCCTAGCTGTTCCGCAGAGCATTCGCAACCGCGTTTCCGCGTACACGGTAAAGGAGAGCGTATGAAGCGTTACATGCCAGGCGCTGGCTGGGCAAAACCAGCCCGCGGGGGATTGCACCGCTGGCCCACCGGCCATGTCCTGTGTGTTGGACTTGCCGCCTTATGGTTGTGGGCGGTGGCCAGCGCATGGGCCTGTGCCGGGCAAGCCTCGGCCCGGGGACCGATTCTTCGTGTGCCGCAGGCCAAGGCGGCCGTGCCGCTTGCCCTGGCCTTGCCACCAGGCACCGCCGCAGCTTCAGGCGGCAATTTGCGGCTGGTGGAATCTGGCGGCTCGGCGCACGCGGTGCCGGCCGCGGCGGTCGTAGGCCCGGCAGAGGACGGCTCAGCCGGCCCCCTCTATCTCGCCGCCACTTTGCCACCCTCGCAGCCCCGCGAGCGGCAGTTCCGCCTGGAGGCCGCCGCGGCTTCGGGCCCGGCCAATAGCCCCTTCGGCTTCCGGGACCTCGACCCGCAGCGCATCGCTTTGGAGGAAGACGGCCGGCCAGTGCTGGTGTACAACCACGGCGTGATCACCAACGAAAAGATCCCCAAGAGCGATGCCCGCCGCAGCCGGGCGTGCTTCGTGCACCCCATCTATGGCCTGTGGGGCGAGGTGCTGACCGAGAGCTTTCCGCGCGACCATTATCATCACCACGGCCTGTTCTGGGCCTGGCCACATGTTTACATCGAAGGAAAAGAATACGACCTTTGGGTGTACAACAACATCCGCCAGCGGTTCGTCCGCTGGCTGGCCCGGCAAACCAGCCCCGTGGCCGCGGTGCTGGGCGTGGAGAACGGCTGGTTTGTGGACCAGCGCCAGGTGATGACCGAACGCATTTGGCTGCGGGTGTTCCGGCCGGCCGGCGACAGCCGGGCCATCGACGTGGACATGTGCTTCATTCCGCTGGACCATCCCATTACGCTCTGCGGGGCGGAAGGCAAGAGTTACGGAGGGCTGAACCTGCGTTACGCCCCCCGGCCCGAGAAAGAGACGCTCATTACCGTGCCTGGCGGCAAGACCCGCGAAGATCTGCCGGATACTCCCTTGGCCTGGGCCGACCTGACGGCCCGCTTTGCCGGTGCTCCGGAGCGGAGCGGGGCGGCCATCTTCGTGGATCCCGGCCACCCCGACTTTCCCCCGACCTGGCTCACCCGGCACTACGGCATCTTGTGTGTGGGCTGGCCCGGCGTCAAACCCCGCACTTTTGCGCCGGGCAGGCCGATCCGCCTGAGTTACCGCGTGTGGATCCACAAGCACGCCCTGGAACCGGAGCAGATCCAAGAGGCCTTCGATGCCTATGCCGCTGCCCGCCGTGCCACCTGGCAGCCCTGATGGGGCTGCGTGCCGGGCTTCCAAGGCCCGATTGGCCGCCGTTTGCCCGTAACCTGCCATCCCTCGCTTTGCGCATCGGGAGCCATCCTCATGCACCGCCGCCTGTCGCGCCGAGAACTGCTTCGTTTAGGAGCAACCGCCACCGTACCCGCTGCCGTCTGTCTGACGGCCCCGCGCGCTTGGGGCCAGCCCAAGCCCGAGCCGGGAGCCGACAAGCTCACCGCGTACCAGGACGGCCCCCAGATCTGGGTCCGCTGGAATAACCTCTTGCTGACCAGCTATCGGGCCCACCCGACGCAAAAGTATCCCTACCTGTACCCCCTGGCCGGCCCAGTGAGCGGCCTGTCGCTGACCAGCGAGACCTCGGTGCCCTTCCCGCATCATCGCTCGCTGTTGTTCGCTTGCGACCGAGTCAACGGGGCGAATTACTGGCAGGGGCCGGTGGCGGCGGGGCAGATCGTTTCGACCGGCCCGCGCCTGGGGCAGGTGACGGCCCAGTCGGCCGAAATCCTCGACCAATGCCAATGGCGGGTCCCTGGCAAGCCCCCCTCGATGGCCGATAACCGCAAGTTCACCGTCCAGGTGGTCAACCCGCGCCTGCGATACATCGACGCCGAGATCACCTGGACCGCCGTGCAGAACGTGAAGGTCGAAAGGACCAACCACGCATTGTTCGCGCTCCGCGCTTCGCCCGACATCATCCCCTGGTCGGGCGGCACTCTGGTCGACTCCGAAGGGCGTGTGGGAGAGAAGGCCACCTTCGGCCAGAAGGCCGCCTGGTGTGCATTCTGGGGCAAGCGCCACGGCCTGCCGGGAAACCCCGTCGAAGGGATCGCGCTGTTTGATCACCCTGGCAACCCCTGGGCCCCATCGCCCTGGTTCACCCGCGACTACGGGTTCATTTCCCCCACGCCGATGAACTTCCTCGACAAGCGGTGGGAACTGGGCGAAGGCCAGTCCGTGTCGCTCCGCTACCGCGTGGTGCTCTTCGGCGGAGACCCGAAAGAGGCGGATTTGGACCGGCTATACAAGCAGTGGGCGGCTTGAGCGGCACGCCCCCTGGGCCCTGCGCCCCAAGCAAGCCCAGCCATTGTGCCCGCGTTCAAAGGTGGCTGCTGCAAAGTCGGCTGCCAAACCCCGGGGTTCAAGCCGGCTGGCTGGAACGCGCATCGCCCGGACCGTAGAATGGGCTATCGTCTTTTCCGGTCCGAGAGGGAGTGCCTACCGCCGTGCGACTGAAACTGATTTCTTGCGAGATTTTCTACCGGGAGATGTGCGCGGCGGTGGCCCGCTCGGTCAACCAAGTGGACCTGGAGTTCTTGCCCAAGGCCCTGCACGACATGGGCCAGGCCGAGATGAGCCGGCGCCTGGCCGCCGCCCTGGCCCGGGTGGATACCTCGGCCTACGACGCCATCCTCTTGGGTTACGGCCTGTGCAATAACGGGGTGGTGGGGCTGGAGGCCCGCGGGATTCCGCTGGTGGTGCCCCGCGGCCAC
>JBBIQF010000424.1:0-5922 GCA_037442445.1 Planctomycetaceae bacterium | reverse complement strand
TGGGGGGGTCAATCCCAAGACCATTGGGGCCTGCGCCGAGGCGGGGGCGGACGTCTTCGTCGTGGGCACGGCCTTGTTGGGCTGCCCCGATTACACCCGACGGATCGCGGAACTGACGCGTCTGGCCAAGGTCGGCGGTGCCGTGCGGGTATGAACTTGGGGTCGGGTTTGCGGATATGCTTCAGATTCTCTTGATTCGTCCAGGATCGACCGACTACGACCAGCAGCGGCGGATCCAGGGCAACCTCGACGTACCGCTCAATGCCCAAGGCGAGGCCGAGGTGGCACGGATGATCGACGAGTTCCGCGCCCGCCAGTTCGCCATCGACGCCATCTATGCGCCGGAATGCGAGCCCGCTTTGCAGACCGCCCGGGCCATTGCCGACGCCCTTCAGATCAAGCTGCGGACCCTGGAAGAAATGCGGAATCTGAATCAAGGCCTGTGGCAGGGCATGTGCATCGACGAGTTCCGCGTACAGCAGCCCAAGGTTTACCGGCAGTGGCAGGAACACCCCGAAAGCGTCTGCCCGCCCGAAGGCGAGATGCTGGGCGAAGCTGCCGAGCGGGTCCACGCGGCCATGAGCCGCATCTACAAAAAACACAAGGACGGGCTGGTGGCCATCGTGGCCTCGGAGCCCATGGCCACGCTGATCCGGCAGTACATCGACCATGGCCAGTTGGGCGACCTATGGAAGGCGGCTGTGGAACTCCACGGCCGATGGGAGCTATTGGAGGTCAAACCCGAAGCGGTTGCATCCTGACAGCCGGGGGGATTGGGCTGGGAAGGTGTCCACCGGCGCCGGCCTCCAAAAAAGGGGGGGCGCGCGGGTGCGTCGTCCCCGAGTGAGCAACCGGAAAAGAAGCAGCCGGCCGAGGGCTCACGGATGGCAAACGGGAGGCTTTCGAAGTTCGCCGTGGGCCAGCTTGGGCCGAACAGCATGTAACCGCACCAGTCGGCCCCTGGCTTGCCGAAAACGTTTCATGACTACTCTTGCAATCCTCGGCATCACACCCCTTGGGCGAGGGATATGTCCAACGATCAAGCCGATTCCAGCCCGTGGCGCAACATGTTGAAGCACCCCAAGAGAGGGGTGCCTGAAGGCCTCTGGAAGCGCTGTCCGGGGTGCCAGCAGACGATCTTCCGCAAGGAAGCCGAAAAACGCCTGGGGGTATGCCCCGAGTGCGATTACCACTGGTACGTCTCGGCCCCGGAGCGGATTCGGCAAGTGCTGGACGAGGGCACTTTCGAGGAGTGGGAAGCCGATCTGGAGCCGACCGACCCGCTGGGCTTTGTGGACAAGATGCCCTACTCCGAGCGGCTCGAGCGGGAGCAACAGAAGACGTCACTTAGGGATGCGGCCATCGTAGGAACGGGTATGATCCGTGGCCGGCGCGTGGCCTTCGGCGTGACCGACTCGGCCTTCATGATGGGCAGCATGGGGTCGGTCGTGGGGGAGAAGATTACCCGGCTGGTGGAGCGGGCCACGGCCGAACGGCTCCCCCTGATCATCATTTCCGGCTCCGGCGGCGGGGCCAGAATGCAGGAAGGAGCTTTGTCGCTGATGCAAATGGCCAAGGTCTCGGCGGCTTTGGCGCGATTCGATGCCGCGGGCGGATTGTTCATTTCGGTACTGACAAACCCCACGATGGGTGGTGTGGCCGCCAGCTTCGCCTCGTTGGGAGACCTCGTCTTTGCCGAGCCAAAGGCGCTGATCGCGTTTGCCGGCCCGCGGACAATCGAAGCCACCATCCGCATCGAGCTGCCTAAGGGCTTCCAAACCAGCGAGTTCTTGCTGGAGCACGGCTACATCGACCGCATTGTCCGGCGGCAGGATCTCAAGAGCGAGTTGGCGCGGGCGATCGACTATTGCGGGGGGTGAAGGGCTTTGGGGGCGGGCACCCAGGGGATTGCCGTGGCCAAGCAGCCGAACCCCCCGGCTGCCGGTGCGTATTAGACTATTAGCAAAGGTGGGGCGAGTTTTCCGGCCGCGCAAAGAGATCTCGCATGGCAACGCGCGGCCTTTGCCCCTGGAAGGAGCGTCTGGGCGGATTATAATGACGCTTTCACCGTCCTTGGCTGACGGACGGCCTCACGCCGGGGCCGGGGTTGCGGCCCCCCGATTCCTACCACGATTCTCCCTGTCGGAGCCAGTTCCATGAGTGACCAGCATGGCCCTGCGATGATCGAAGCCGACGGGCTGACCAAATACTATGGCGATTTCGCGGCGATCGAGGACGTCACCTTCAAGGTGCACCAGGGCGAGGTGGTGGCATTCCTGGGGCCCAACGGAGCGGGCAAGAGCACGACGATGAAGCTGTTGACGGGGTATATATCCCCTTCGCGGGGGACGGCCCGCATCGCGGGGCACGACATGACGACCGACCGCCTGGCCGGCTCCGCCCATTTGGGGTACCTGCCCGAGAACGGGCCCCTCTATCTCGATATGACCCCGCGGGGCCTGTTGCACTTTTTTGCCGAGGCCCGCGGGCTTACTGGCCAGCGCAAGAAAGAACGGGTCGAAGCGGGGATCGAGCTGTGCGACTTGAAGAGCGTGATCGGCAAGCCCATCGGCAAGCTCTCGCGGGGGTATCGCCAGCGCGTGGGCATGGCCCAAGTGCTGTTGCACGAGCCGGACGTGCTGATCCTGGACGAGCCCACCGCCGGCCTGGACCCCAACCAGATCCACGATGTGCGGGAGACGATCCGCAAGCTCGGCCAGCGAAAGACGATCCTGCTTTCGACCCACATCTTGCAGGAGGTCGAGGCGATGGCCAGCCGCGTGCTGTTCATCGACGAGGGCCGGCTGGTGTACGACGGGCCGGTCCAGCAATTGACGCGTAACGGCAAGCGGCTGGAAGACGCCTTCCGCGAGCTGACCGGGGCCGGCCTCGGTTGAGAAACGCTTCCTTCCCTGGAACCGAACCTGGTGGCTGCCATGAATACGAAGGTGCTGTTGGCGGTATTCAAGCGGAACCTGGGGGCGTATTTCACCAGCCCCCTGGGTTACGTGTTCATCTGCGTGTTCGTGCTGCTCAGCGCGTTCGCCGCCTTCTGGTCCGAGGATTTCTTCAACACCAACCTGGCCAATCTGGACCAGCTCAATAAGGTGTTTCCCCTGATCATGCTGGTGTTCGTGCCGGCCATCACCATGAGCATCTGGGCCGACGAGCGCCGCCAGGGGACCGACGAACTGCTGTTGACCATCCCCGCAGGCGATTTCGACATCGTACTGGGCAAGTACCTGGCGGCCGTGGTGATCTACACCATTTCGCTGGTCTTTTCGGCCGTGTGCAATGCGGCGGTGCTGGGCTGGCTGGGCGATCCCGACGTGGGATTGTTTCTGGGCGCGTACCTGGGCTATTGGCTGGTGGGGCTGGCCATGCTGGCCATCGGCATGGTCGCCTCCTTTCTGACCAGCAACCTCACGGTGGCCTTCATCCTGGGGGCGATGTTCAATGCCCCGCTGGTCTTCGCGGCCAAGGCCGACTTGCTGTTTACCGGCCACCTGGTCCAGGCCGTGCGGCATTGGAGCATCGGCGAGCAGTTCCGCACGTTCGGCCGGGGGATCCTCACGTTTTCCGGGCTGGTGTATTTCCTGGGCGCGGTGGCGGTGATGCTCTATTTGAGCATGATCCTCATCGGGCGCCGGCATCTCCGCACCGGGCAGGGGATGGTGGCCAATCACGTGTTCTATCCGGTGCTGCACCTCTTGTGGGCGGGGAGCTTCGTCACGTTGTGGCTGTTCCTCCGGCCGCACGTGGACGAGACCGGTTTGCTGGTGGTGCTGGGGGCGGCCTATCCGGTGCTGCACTTGGGGTTGCTGTGGGCGTGGTCCACGCTGGAGCGTTCGTCCCAGGCCGGCCGGGCCTTCGGGCTGTTGCCGTGGCTTCATGCCAGCGTGCTGGTGGTGTTTGCGGTGGGGGCTGGCCTGGCCGAATGGTATTCCCGCCAGACCGATACCAGCGAGCTTTCGTGGTGGCGGCCGGTGCTGTGGACGGCCTTTGCGCTGTATGCGGCGGCCCATTTGGGGCTATTGTGGGGCTGGCTTGCCTGGCCGAAGCGGGTGGGGCTGGCCCCGGGCCATTACATCGTGCGGGCCGTGGCCCTGGTGCTGTTGGTCCTGGGCGCCAACGCCTTTTTCAGCCGCTACGACTTCCGGTACGACATCACCACCGAGAAGCTGAGCAGCCTTTCGCCCCAGACGCTGGCGTTGCTCCGCAACCTCCAGTCCGACCGCCCCGTGCATGTCGAGGCCTTTGTGAGCCCCAACGTGCCCGAGGCCTATGTGCAGACGCGGCTGAATCTGCTCTCGATGCTCGAGGAGCTGCGGGCCGTCTCGGGCGGGCTGATCGACGTGCAGATCCACGATACCGACCCCTATACGGAGCAGGCCACCCGGGCCCGCGAGCAATACGGCATCACCCCCCGCGATGTCCGCGGCGAAACCCGGGGGGCCATCGAGGACCGCCGCATCTTCATGGGCGTCGCCTTCCGCTGCGGCTTGCAGAAGGTGGTGGTGCCGTTTTTTGACCTGGGCACGCCGGTCGAGTACGAGCTGGTCCGCAGCGTGGCCACCGTCACCCAGCAGAAACGCAAGCGCGTGGGGGTGCTGCGGACCGATGCCCCGCTGTTCGGCGAGTTCGATTTCCAGACCTTTACCCGCCAGAACAACTGGCCGCTGGTCGACGAACTCCAGAAGGGCTACGAGGTGGTACAGGTCGATCCTTCGCAGCCCATCACCGAGCGCTATGACGTGCTTTTGGCCGTGCAGCCCTCCACCCTCAGCCCCGAGGCGATGAAGAACTTCATTGCCGCGGTGCAGTCGGGGCAGCCCACGGCCATTTTCGAGGACCCCTTCCCGGCCTTCACCCCGGTGGCCGGCACGCTCGATCCCAAGCGCCCCCCCATGGGCATGATGAACCCCATGATGATGCAGGGGATGCAGAAGGGCGACATCGAGGAGTTGTGGAAGCTCTTGGAGATCAACTTCAGCGGCATGCGCAAGGAGCGGAACCCGTTGCGCGACCCCTTCCGCATCAGCCTGAACGATACGGAGGACCTGGGGCCGGAGCGCACCGAGTGCGACGTGGTATGGCAGAAGTATAACGGCATCCCGAAGCTGGCCGACCTCAACGAGCGGGTCCCCGAGTTCGTGTTTATCGACCGGGGGGCCACGCCACGCGGCTTCAACGACGAGGACCCCGTCACCTCGGGGATGCAGCGGTTGTGGTTCCCCTTTGCCGGCTACATCCGGCAAGCGGGCTCGAACCTGGACCTCCAGTGGCTGGTCCGCACGGGCGACAACACGGGGGTGTCGCGGTACAGCGAGGTGAGCAAGCTCCGCACGTCCCGCTCCGAGGATAGCGTGATGCGGGGCCGGCCCACGGGACAGGAGTACATCCTGGCGGCCCGCATCCGCTCGAAGAACCCGGTGGCGCAGCCGGCCGGCGAGGCCAAGCCCGGGTCTTCTTCCGGCGCGTCGGCGAAGATCAATGTGATCCTGGTGGCCGATGTGGACGTGTTCAGCGCCACGGTGTTCCGCTTCCGCGACCAGCCCGAACTGGCCGAGGGCCTCCGCCTGGATTTCGACAACGTGGCCTTTGTGCTCAACGTGCTGGACGAGCTGGCCGGCGACGACCGTTTCCTGGAAATCCGCAAGCGGCGGCCGCTGCACCGCACGCTGACGCGGATCGAGGAGGTAACGGAGAAATCGCGGCGCGAGACGGTGCGGACCATCGACAGCCTGCTGGAGGGTGTCAAGCGGGCGGCCCAGGAAGAACGCGAAAAACTGCGGCGCGACATCGCCGAGCTGCGCAAGCAGATGCAAAGCCAGAACCTCAGTGCGGCGGCGATCGATGACCAGATCGGCATCTATCGGGAAGAGGCGGAAAAGCGCCTCAACCGCCGGCTGGAGGAGCAGC
>JBBIQF010000423.1:0-5924 GCA_037442445.1 Planctomycetaceae bacterium | reverse complement strand
GGCCGGCGCCGCGGCGACCGCGCCGGCAACCCCCCGCGATAAGGCCCGCGCGGGCAAGTCCAAGCCCCGCGCCCAGGCCGCAGCCGTCCCCCAGGCAGCCCCCTCGTAAATGCCGCCTGGGATCGGCCCGCGTCCGGGGCCCCGCGTTGCCGGCCTCCCATCCCCCCCCCTAACTATCCCGCACCCCTGCCATGCCCCGCCACGATTCGCCCGCCCAAGACCTGATCGCCCCGGCCCAAGCCGCGCCGGCCCCGCGCCTGGCCGCCAGCGTCCGCAATGTCACCAAGGACTACCAGATGGACGGCGAAACCGTCCATGCGCTGCGGGGCGTCAGCTTCGACGTGCCGGAAGGCGATTTCGTCGCCATCATGGGCGCCTCGGGCTCCGGCAAGAGCACGCTGTTGAACCTGCTGGGATGCCTGGACCGGCCCACCTCGGGCACCATCCTCCTGGGCGAGGACGATGTCACGCAACTGGACGATGACCGGCTCTCGGGCATTCGCGCCTCGCGCATCGGCTTCATCTTCCAGTCCTATAACCTCATTCCGCAGTTGACGGTCCTGGAAAACATCGAGGTCCCCCTCTACTACCAGGGGCGGCTGGGGGCCAAAGAACGCCAGCGATGCCGCGAGCTGGCCGAGATGGTCGGCCTGGGACACCGGCTCCGCCACCTGCCCACCCAGCTCTCGGGCGGCCAGCAGCAGCGGGTGGCCATCGCCCGCAGCCTGGTCAACGACCCCTATTTCATCCTCGCCGACGAGCCCACGGGCAACCTCGATTCGGTGACCAGCGACGAAATCCTCGAACTGCTGGAATCGCTCCACCGCAGTGGAAAGACCATCATCATGGTCACCCACGAGCCGGATGTCGGCCGCCGCGCCCGCCGCATCATCCGCCTCTTGGACGGCAGAATCCAGTCGGACCAGCGGCTGGAGCATGGTAATAAATGACGAAGGACGAATGAGCGAATGACGAAGGGCGTTTGAGCAATGACAAATGACCAAGTACCAATGACCAAGCACCAATGACCAATGTCGAAAGCCAAATGTCGAATGTCAAATGACCAAGTACCAATGGCCAATGCGGGGTGGGGGTACCGCGGGGGCTTTGGGGGTGCTGGCCTCGGCGGGCTGTGAGAATGGAGGTTTCGCCTTCGGCATTTGATTTTCGACATTTGGCATTCGACATTTGACTTTCGCCATTACCGCTGCCGCTTTCCCATGCTTTGGCTTCGTACCTGGCAACTCGGCGTGAAGAGCCTCCGGCTGCACCCGCTGCGGTCGCTGCTGACGATGCTGGGCATCTTCATCGGGGTGGCCAGTGTGATCTGGCTCTTGGCCATCGGCGAGGGGATCAGCCGCAAGGCCCAGGAGCAGATCGAGGGGCTGGGGGCCGATAACATCATCGTCCGTTCGATCAAGCCGCCCAGCGACATCGCCGAGCGGACGCGCGGGGTGTTGCCGTATGGGATCACCTGGGAGGATTACGACCGCCTGACGACCACTATTCCCACGGTCCGCCGGGCCTTGCCCATCCGCGAAATCCGCCGCCGGCTGATCCACAAGGACCAGACGGTCGATGGGCGCATGGTGGGGTGTACCCCCGAGTACGCCGAGGTGACCCGGCTGGTCGTGCGCCGCGGCCGTTTTCTGGAAGACACCGATCTGCGCGACAAGCTCAACGTGTGCGTGCTGGCCGCCAGCGTGGCCGAGCGGCTGTTCCTCATCGAAGACCCGCTGGGCAAGACGGTGATGATCGAGGACACGCCCTACGTGGTGGTCGGGGTGATGGAGCCGCGCATGCCCACGGCGGGCATCGGCGGGTCGCTGGCCGCCCAGGATTTCAGCAACGACGCCTACGTGCCCATCACCACGGTGCAAAGCCGGGTGGGCGACTTCGTGGTCACGCGCCGGGCCGGCTCCTTCGAACGCGAACAGGTGGAACTCACCCAGGTGACCCTGCGGATCGACAAGGTGGCCCACGTGCTGGAGACCTCGGAACTGGTCAAGGCCACGCTGGCCCCCTATCACCCCAACGGCGACTATGGCGTCACGGTGCCTTTGGAACTTTTGGAACAAGCCAAGACCACGAGATTGATGTTCATCATCTTTATGGGCCTGATTGCTGCCATCTCGCTGGTCGTAGGCGGCATCGGGATCATGAACATCATGTTGGCCACCGTGACCGAGCGGACCCGGGAGATCGGCATCCGCCGGGCTCTGGGGGCGCGGCGGCGGGACATCATCCGCCAGTTCCTGGTGGAAACCATCGTGCTTTCGACGGTGGGGGGCCTGACCGGCGTGGTGGCGGGGCTGACGTGCCGGCCGGTCACCCGCCTGATCCGCTGGGGGCTGGATCGGGCCCTGCCCGACGTGATGCAGGCCCTGCCCGATGTGATCAAGACCGTCGAGCCCATCATCGTCCCCGGCTCGATCCCGCTGGCCTTCTTGATTTCGGTGACGATCGGGGTGGTTTTCGGGCTTTACCCGGCCATGCGGGCCGCCGCCATGGACCCCATCGAGGCCCTGCGGCACGAGTAGCGCTACAAGCTCTGCCGTTTGCCGCGCCCCGGGGCCAATACTCCCGGGGCCGATGCCCCGTAGAATCGGCCGAGTCCGGCGGCGATACCTACGTGCGCTGCGGTCGGGTGGGAGCAATGGGGCAAACCGCGCCAGTCCCGATGCTAACGCGCGGCGGTTTGATTTCGCGCTATGAGGGTGGCGCGAATGCCTTTGCCATGCCTGGGCAGATTGCGGCTGGCATGTGAGCGGGGTATCCTATAGAAATGAGCGACGCGATCCGCGAAGTTGACCCGCGCGAATTGCGCCTTCCCCCGAGCCGTTCCGGCGGTGCCGACCCTTGGAAGCTATACCAGCAGATACGTCAATTCGGCTCGTCGAAAGATGGGATGCCACCTATCTTTGTGTACGAAGATCCCAACGGCATTCTCGAGATCTCCGATGGTGTCACGCGCGCAACCCGGATCGCGAAGTTGGCACCCGGCCAGACCGTTCCCGTGGTCGTTATCGGGCGCTATCGGCGGAGCCGTGCTGGTTCTCCCGCTATAAAGGACCGAATATGAGCGAAAACGAGACCAGGGCCGAGCTGTTCGTTGCGCTGCGTGAATTGTCCGGGGCCATTCCCGAGATGCGGGTGGGCCAGCTCATGGCGGCGGTTGGAGAGTTGTGTGCCGACCTCCATGGCCGGGGGCTATGGGACGCAAGCGACGCAGAATTGTTGGAAGCCGTGTGGAAGTTCCGCCGCAATTTCGAGGCCGCGGCAGTCCGGTCGCCAGAAAGGCTGGCTAACGGCTGAGCCTGACTGCGGCCGCCCTCGGGTTTTCCGCCACGACCCGGCCATGCGGGCCGCCGCCATGGACCCCATCGAGGCCCTGCGGCACGAGTAGCGCTGCCTTTGGCGACTCCCGCGGCTCCTTTCGGCATCCCCGACTGCTCGTTCCTTCGACATTCGTCCCTGGCGTTGCGCCATCCGCATCACTTGGCCTTCGTGGCCTTGCGGCCCGCCTTGGGGGCCTTGGGGAGCGGGCCGGGATAGTGCGGGCTGTAGAGGATGGTCTTCTGCCGGATGCCCAAATCCCCCTGCACCACGAAGGGTTCACCGCGCTCGCCGAGGTGCTCGACCAGCCGCTGCCGCCACGTGCGGAGCACTTCGCGATACTCGGCCAGCGGGGCCAGGTCGCGGGTCTCGCTTGGGTCGTTGGCCAGATCGAACAGTTGCTGCCGGCCATCCGGGGCGAAATAGATGTATTTGAAGCGCCCATCGGTCAAGCCCGACCAATAATTCTCCGGCGCGTAGCAGGTGGCGTGTTCCAGATCGATCCACCGGCGCCAGGTGCTGGTGCGCCCGCGGACCAGTTCCAGCAGGCTCCGGCCGTCGAACCACTCGGGTTCAAAACGGATCCCCGCCGCGTCGAGGAACGTCGGCAGGATGTCGCGGAGTTCGACCGGCTGCGAGAAGACCAGGCCGCGTTTGGCGGCCACCAGCCCTTCCGGCCAGCGGAGGATCATGGGAATCCGCGCCGAGCCCTGGTAGGCATAGGTCTTGCGCCACAGGTGGTGGTCGCCCAGCATGTCGCCGTGATCGGAACTAAAGAGGATCAGGGTGTTTTCCATCCACCCGCGTTTCTCCAAAACGGCAAGAATCCGCCCGATCTGCTCGTCGATGAACGACACGTTGCCGTAATACCCTTGCCGGGCCAGACGGACCTTTTCCGGCCCCAGGTCGCCTTGCCAGAGGTCGTTGGGGTACGGTTTGCCATGCTGGGCGTGGCGGTGGGCCCAGTCGCCGACCACGGCCGGCGGCAAAGGGGCGCCTTCGTAATACTGCCACCATCGCGGCGGTGGGTCGTACGGGCTGTGGGGCCGGGCGAACGACACCTTGAGGAAAAACGGCGCCCGGCCGTCGTATTGCTCCAGGAACCGCACCGCTTCGTCGGCGGTCCAGCGCGTGGGATGGAGCTGTTCGGGCAGCGCGTAGGGCCGGGCCCGGTGGTCGTTCCAGCCCAGGCCCGTGGCGTCCGGGTCGAGTCCGGGGGCGGCGGCCTTGAACCACTGCCGGTAATCGCTGACAAAGCCGGGCGACTCCACCCGGCCCGACTCGTCCAGAAGGGTGCGATGGAAACCGTGCAAATGGCGCTGCGGGCTGTAGTGCATCTTGCCGATGCCCAGGGTGTAATAGCCGGCGTCGCGGAGCATCTGGGGCAGTTCGCGGGGATACTGGGGGGCCACCCGGCCGTAGCCCAGCATTCCGTGGTGCCAGGGCGCCAGTCCGGTGAGGATGGTGGCCCGAGCCGGCGTGCACGAGGGCACCGAACTGTAGGCCGCGCGGAACCGGGCCCCTTCGGCCGCCAGGCGATCCAGATGCGGCGTACGGATGACCGGGTGGCCGTCGGCCCCGAGGCAGTCGCCGCGGAACTGGTCGGCCATGAGGAAGAGGATGTTCGGCCGGGCCGGCCCCGATGGATCGGCACCAGGGCACGCCGCACCCCATGCTGCAAACCCTATTGCTGCCAGGATGGCCCAAAGGATTGCTTGGCTCCGCATCGCGTGGTCCTCCACAGGTCTGTGCCGCCGGCGCTTCATGGTGCCCCGGTTCCGGCCGCCTTGCAACGGGGTGCGGCAGCGCAAACCGCGAGGCCCCACGCCCTGGAGCCGGGCCCGTAAGGGCCCGGTGGTGTAGAATCGCCCCGACTTCAACATGTCTCCCCTCGAACCGGGGCCCCGAGCCGGGCCCGTAAGGGCCCGGTGCGGCCGGTCGTTTACCAACGCCCCTGTACAGGCCTCTGCCACCTCGGGCGGCCAACGGGCCCGGCGCGAGAACCTGGTCAAATCGGCCGCGTCCAACGGCGAAACCCGCGGGCTGCGATCGTGCGGGGTCAACGGTCATCGTGTTGGCCATGGGGGCAAACCTCGCGACGCGCGAAGCTGCGGCGGCACCTTGAATCCGTGTTGCGGGAATCCGACTGGTGGACTTGCCACGCCTTGGCAGATTGCGGCGGGCGTGTGGGCCGAGTATGCTACGGACAGGAGCTAGGCGATCCGCAAAATTGACCTGTGGGAATTGCCGCGGGTTGTGCCTTCTGCCGAGCCGGGCCAGCGGTGCCGCTTCCGGGAAGCGAGGTAGGAGCGATTGTTTTAACAACGGGTTTGCCTGGCGCGGCCTTGGAAGAGGCAGGGCCCTCACCAGGCACGAACTCGTGGGCGCTGTCCCTCGCGCCCCGGGCACATCGGGCGATGAAGACGACGCAGTCCTTTTTGATCAGTGTCCTGCCCCGGCGGCGGTATCTCAGAACAGAATGGATTGATTACGTGCTGAAGATTCCCCTCCGCGACTAGGTGGAAGCAAACAGCCGTATTCTGCGCTGTGCATTCGTCGGAGAATTGGGAATGTAATTGCTTGTAATA
>JBBIQF010000422.1:0-5931 GCA_037442445.1 Planctomycetaceae bacterium | reverse complement strand
CGGCCAGGCGATGGACTTTCCCTTCCTATTTGCCGGCAGCGATTGGATCGATAATCCCTATACCCGGCGCAAAGAGTACCGGGCGGATGTCGAGGGCTATCTGATTTGCGTCTCGAACTTCCCGGGGGCCTTGCTGGATGTGGCCGCCGCCAGCAGCGCCGACGACAGCGAACTGCTGTTCGACGCCTTCACCGAGCGCATCCCCCGAAAAGGCACGCCGGTAACGCTCATCCTTTCGCCCAAACTGCCGGCGGGCACGCCGGGTGGCAAACCGCCGGCCAGCGAAAGCAGCCAGGCGCCCGCCGGCCCCACCAAACAACCCGGCACGGCGGCCAAGCCGGTAGAGGGCGCGCCGCCAGCGGTCGAGGCCAAACCGTCGCCCGAGCCCCCGGGCAAACCCTCCGGCAGTCCACAGCCCTCTGCCGGCGCCAAGTAACGCGGGCCCAAGGCGCGTGGGCATGTCTTTCGGCCGATACGGTGCCAGGTGGGTTGCAGGGGGGGCATTCGAATTGGCGGCGTAAGGTCTCCGGGTGGCAACGCCCCGGCCTGCTTGTGGCAGGGCCGGGGGGCGGGTACATTCGCTGCCCAGTGTGTTCGATTCTCGGCTCAGGAGCCCATACCATGTTCGCCCGTGTGGTTGGTCTCGATCGCAAAGCGGCGGCTGGCGCCGTAGTGGCTTCACTGGTCTGGTTCGGCTTTATGAGCGGCGTGCTGGCTACCGACAAACTGGCGGCGGCCACGTTGCAAGCCCCTGCCCCCGAGGCCATTTTGAAGCGGCTCAAGCCGGGGCATCCCCGGCTGTTGGTCGACCGCCAGGGGTTCGAGGCCCTGGCCAAGCGGCTGAAGACGGACCGATCGCTGGCCGACTGGGATGCTGCAATCCGCCGCGAGGCCGATGAACTCTTGTCGGCCCCATTGCCCCGCCATGTGCTGCCCGACGGGCTCCGCTTGCTCGACACCAGCCGGCGGACCCTCGGCCGGGTTTACGTACTGGCTTTGGCCTATCGCTTGCATGGCCGGGCGGTCTGGCGCGACCGATTGTGGAAAGAGTTGGAGACCGTGGCGGCGTTTCCCGACTTCAACCCCAAGCACTTTCTGGACACGGCGGAGATGACCCACGCCCTGGCCATCGCCTATGACTGGCTTTACGACGAATGGTCCGAGCCCCAGCGCCGGGTCATTCGCCAGGCCATCGTTACGCACGGCTTGAAGCCCGGCCTGGCCGTGTACCAAAGACGCAGCGGCTGGCACCGAGCCATCCACAACTGGAACCAGGTATGCAATGGGGGAATGACCGCCGGGGCGCTGGCCGTGGCCGAGGAAGAGCCCGCTCTGGCAGGCCAGATTTTGCACCACGCGATTGCCAGCGTCCCGCTGGCGATGGCCAGCTACGCCCCGGACGGCGCCTGGGCCGAAGGTCCCGGCTATTGGGCATACGCCACCAGCTACAATGTGCTGATGCTGGCCGCGCTGGAATCGGCATTGGGTACGGACTTTGGCCTGGCGGATATGCCTGGCTTCTCGCAGACCGGATTGTTTCCCATCTATATGACCGGCCCCACCGGGCGGGCCTTCAATTTCGAGGATAGCGGGGATCGGATTGGCCGGGCCGACTGCATGTTCTGGCTGGCACGCCGTTTTGGCCGGCCCGAGTTCGCCTGGTACGCCCTGCGGGCAAGGCCGTCGGCAGCCGGGATGATCTGGTCGGGCCAGGAGGCCAAGGACCCGGCGGCAGCGGGTCTGCCTTTGGACAAGTACTGGCGCGGCGTGGAGGTCGCTACCCTGCGCAGCGCATGGAACGACCCGCAGGCGGTTTTCGTCGGCATCCAGGCCGGCTCCAACCGCGTCAACCATAACCATCTGGATTGCGGGTCTTTCGTGCTCGAAGCGCTGGGCCAGCGGTGGTTCGTGGACCTGGGGGCCGATAACTACAACCTGCCCGGCTACTTCGGCGGCCAGCGGTACACCTATTACCGCCTGCGGGCCGAGGGCCACAACACGCTGGTGATCAATCCGTCGAGCGGCCCCGACCAGGACCCCCGCGCGTCGGCCCGCATCCGCTCGTTCATTTCGGAAAAGGAGCGGTCGGCCGTGGTGGCCGATCTCAGCCCCGTGTATGCCCCGCACGTGCGGCGTGCGGAAAGGGGCATCGCCCTGATGCGCCGGCACCACGTGCTGCTCCAAGACGAGATCGAGGCCCCCAAGCCCGCCGAGGTATGGTGGTTCGCCCATACCGGGGCCGAAATCGAAGTGGCGCCCGGCGGCCGCTCGGCCCTGTTGCAGCAAGAGGGCAAGCGCCTGGAGGTGCGGCTTGTGGAACCCCAGGATGCCCGCTTCGAGGTCCGCCCTGCGGAGCCGTTGCCCTCGTCGCCCAATCCGCAAGGCCAGCGCCCCAACCGCGGCATCCGCAAACTCGCCATCCATCTGAGCGGTGTAACCAACGCACGCCTGGCGGTGCTGTTTGTGCCGGGCGGGGCCAGCGGCCAGGCGCCACCTGCCATCAAGCCGCTGGCCAGTTGGTAGTGCGACTGCGGAACCCCGCGCCCGGTTGTGGGGAGGGGAATTCGTACCGCCGGCAGCGAAGCCCGGGGTACGCACGCCGGACAGGCGCGGTCATGTGAATCGCCGGAGGAGCCAGTCGCCCCACTCGGGCCAAAGCTGTGCGACGGCGAAGAGCCAGCGGGCTTTGCCGGGGACGACCAACTCGGCCTTTCGGGCTTGGCACGCCCGGAGGATGGCGGCCGACAGGCGGGCCGGGTCGATCGGGCGGACCTTCACTCCGGCCCCCGGCCGGCGGGCCCGTTCCGGCACGTCTTCCAAACCTTCCAGCGGGTATAGCCGGTCCTCGTTGCGGGCCAGCGGCCCCGGACACACCAAGAGCACATGGAGCCCCTGCGGCCCCAATTCCAGGCGCAACTGCTGGCAGTAGGCCGCCACCGCGAACTTCGTGGCCGGGTAGGCCCCCACCCAGCGCGACGCGGCCTTCGAGGCTAGCGAGCCGATGTTCACCACGTGCCCCCGCCGGGCCAGCAAATACGGCAAGGCCGCCCGCGTGCACCGCACCAGGGCGATGAAGTTCAACTCCATGAGTTCGCGGAACTGTTCCGGCGTGGTATCGGCGATCTTGCCCCGCATGGACCGGCCGGCACAGTTGACCAGCACATCGAGCTGCCCGAACCGGCACCGTAGCGCCAATCGCCGCGTCCACCGCTTCGGGCCGGGTGATATCGGCCGGCAAGGGCAACACCTCGGTGCCGCGGCTACGGAGTTCCGCTGCCGCCGCCTCGACCGCCGGGGCTTCCAAACCAATGAGGGCCAATCGGCATCCTTCCGCGGCGAAAGCCTCGGCAAGGGCGCGGCCCAAACCGCTCGATCCCCCCGTAATCAGCACCGCCTTATCGCGCCAGTAACCCATGGCATCTCCGCCGATGTTGGACACATAGCGAAGTATGGCCCCGGCCATGGGCGGCGGCAAGCGCCCGGGGCGCAGCATTGTGGTGCAGCCGTCCCGGCTGCATGGGGCCGGCAGAATGCCCGCGCTTTGTGTCCAACCCCTTTTGCAACCGCGTGCTATATTCAAGGGGGGCTACATCTAGTGTCTTCGAGGGAATGTCTTATGTCGTTTGCTGCGCTGGAACAGGCCATTACCACCAAGACCGCCAAGGTGGGGGTGATAGGGCTGGGGTATGTCGGACTGCCCCTGATCCGTGCTTTTGTGGGGGCCGGCTTTTCGACGCTCGGTTTTGATGTGGACGAGTCGAAGGTGGCCCGCCTGCTGGCCGGGCAAAGCTACATCGCCCATATTCCGTCGGCATGGATTGCCGAGTGCGTGTCGCGGGGGGCGTTTCAGCCGACGGCCGACATGCGCCGCCTGGCCGAGGCCGACGCCATCCTCATCTGCGTCCCCACGCCGCTCAATGAAAGCCGCGACCCGGACCTCCAGTACATCGAGGACACCGCGCGGCAGATTGCGGCCACCTTGCGCCGGGGCCAACTGGTGGTGCTGGAGAGCACGACGTATCCAGGTACCACGCGCGAGGTGGTGCTGCCTATTCTGGCGACCAGCGGCCTCGAGGTGGGAGAGGACTACTTCCTGGCCTTCAGCCCGGAGCGCGAGGACCCGGGCAATCCGAACTTCACGGCACAAAGCATCCCCAAGGTGGTGGGGGGCATCGATCCCAAGAGCGGCCGCCTGGCCGAGCTGCTCTATAGCCAGGCGGTGGTCCGGGTGGTGCCGGTTTCCAGTTGCGAGGTCGCCGAGGCGTGCAAGATTCTCGAGAACACCTACCGCTCGGTGAACATCGCCATGGTCAACGAGCTGAAGATGCTGTTCGACCGGCTGGGGATCGACGTGTGGGAGGTGATCGAGGCGGCCAAGACCAAGCCGTTCGGGTTCCAGGCGTTCTACCCCGGGCCGGGCCTGGGGGGGCACTGCATTCCAATCGATCCCTTCTATCTGAGCTGGCTGGCGCGGCGGCACGGCATGCCGACGCGGTTCATCGAACTGGCCGGCGAAATCAACACCAGCATGCCGCACTATGTGATTCGCAAGGTCATCGAGGCGCTCAACGAAGTGCGCAAGCCGCTGCGGGGGAGCAAGGTGTGCGTCCTGGGGGTGGCGTACAAGAAGGACGTCGACGACCCCCGCGAGAGCCCTTCGTTCGTGCTCATGGAACTCTTGCTGGCCGGGGGGGCCGAACTTTCCTACAATGACCCGCACGTGCCCCGGCTGCCGGCCATGCGGCATCACAAGCTGCCGGCGATGGAGAGCACGCCGCTTACGGCCGAGTTTTTGGCCTCGCAGGACTGCGTGTTGATTGCCACGGACCATTCGGCCTACGATTACGAGTTCATCGTTCGGCACGCGCCGCTGGTGGTCGATACGCGCAACGCCACCCGGGCCGTGCGCGAAGGCCGCCACAAGATCCGCAAGGCCTGAAGCGCCTCCGGCGGGGTGGCGGTTGCCGGCCGGTGATTCACGGCCGCAAACGGTCCCTGCGATGCCCCGGGGCCGCGGATTCGGCCTTCGGCCTGGCATCCCGCTACCAAAGCCGGAAAGGGCGACGCGTTGGAAACACTCCGCTGGCTGGACCTTGGGGTCCTGGGCGCCTATCTTGCCGGCACCACCGCCCTGGGGTGTGCATTCGCCCGGCGGAGCCGCACCACCGAAGGCTTCACAGCGGCCCGCCGGCGCGTGCCGGGCTGGGCCGTGGGGCTTTCCATCCTCGGCACGTATGTCAGCAGCATCAGCTTCCTGGCATTGCCGGGCAAGGCCCTGGATACCGATTGGTCGTTCTTCGTCTTCAGCCTCACGCTGCCGGCAGCGGCCTGGATCGCGGTGCGATGGTTCGTGCCGTTTTACCGGGCGGCGGGCGAGGTCTCGGCGTATCACCATCTCGAAGCGCGTTTCGGTCCCTGGGCGCGAACCTATGCCGCCGCCTGCTACCTGCTGACCCAGGTCGCCCGCATGGGCACGATCAGCTACCTGGTGGCCCTGGCCATGGCGCCGCTTCTGGGGTGGAGCACCAGCAGCATCATCCTGCTTGCCGGCGGCGTGGTAGTGGTGTACACCCTGGTGGGCGGCATCGAGGCGGTCATCTGGACCGATGTGGTGCAGAGCATCGTGTTGGCCGGCGGTGCGCTCGGCGCTGCGGCAGCGCTCTTGGCGGGCATGCCCGAGGGACCCGGGCAGGCCTTGCGCATCGCGGCCGAGCACGGCAAGTTCAGCCTGGGAAGTCTTGCGTGGCGCTGGGATGAAGCCACCTTTTGGGTGATCCTGCTGTACGGCCTGACGATCAACCTCCAGAACTTCGGCATCGATCAGAACTACGTGCAGCGATACGTGGTGGCCCGATCGGACCGCGATGCCGCGAGCAGCGTTTGGCTGGGGGCGCTGTTGTATGTGCCCATCTCGGCGGTTTTCTTCTTGAT